>JAGQQS010001211.1 GCA_020426105.1 Planctomycetaceae bacterium | reverse complement strand
ATTCCTTACATATCGGACGCAGCGTTATAGCGTCGATGGTCCTCCGACAGCGCTGACCGTGGAACTGCAACCAACGGAAGTTCAATCCGGGCGTGTACTGAACAGCGATGGAACTCCTGCCGCATCGGCGAAGGTCTCCATTGTCAGGCCAGAAGATGCATTGATAATCGGCTCTGTCGGCGAATTCCTGGAGGACGAACGGATGCACTCGGCAGTGAATGCTGACGGAGTTTTTCTTCACGGAACTCAAACGACACGATTTGCTGTAGTTGCGGCAACGGAAGAAGGATATGCAGAAAAATACCTCCAGCCACGCGAACGCGTTGGCGATCTGAAATTGAAGCCGTGGTCGCGAGTTGAAGGGACACTGATCCAGGATGGCAAACCGGTCCCAGATGCATCGATTATGCTCCAGCCGATTCGCCAGCTCGGAGGAGACAATCCACATGTGCAGGACAATTATCAGACTCGGACGGACCTGGAAGGAAAATTCGTATTGGAACGTGTGCCTCCAGTGCCGTCGGTTGTCAGTAGTTGGCTGAGTTCCTGGAACGACTTTCCCATTACATCGAATCAATCCATTCCACTGGACCTTCAACCGGGGAAAACACGATCGGTAAAACTTGGCGGAGATGGATTGCAGGTTGATGGCAAGGTTCGTCTGCTCGGTGATGGCGCCGACAAGATCGAATTCCGCTACGGAATCCATACGTTAGTCCGGGTAGACGCAGGGCAGATTCCAGTTCCTGAACATGCGAAGAACGGCCTGAAGCACAAGGCAGGAGAACAACAGGCTTACGAAGAGAAGCTGTCCGGTGTGGGTGGAGACCTCCAGGGAATGGAACAACATTCGGTCAAACTGAATCCTGACGGATCAATGCTGATCAACGGTGTGCGGCCGGGACGCTATCGGTTTCTGCTGAAGGTGTATGAGCCTCCAACTGGCTGCCTCGTGGATCCGATTGGATATGGATTTCTTGAATTCCATACGGATGACTACAAGGTGCATGACAATCGAATTAATCTCGGAACAATCGACGTTGTGCTCAAAACAATTCCAAAAGCCAGCGACCAACTGCCCAACTTTTCGTGGCAGGATCTGGACGGCAAAAATAGTTCGCTCACCGACTATCAAGGCCAGTTTGTATTGCTCGATTTCTGGGCGACATGGTGTGGACCGTGTATTCAGGCAATGCCCGAGATCAAAAAGTTGCACGATGCGGCAGCAGTGAATCAGAATCTCAAAATTCTGAGTTTGAGTCTTGATGAAGACATTGAGAAGGCAAAGGCGTTCGCTCGTGAACAACGATTTGACTGGTCGCAGGGTTTCGTCGGCGACATAACGGCCTCATCGACCGGTACGGCTCTGGGAATCAGTTCCGTACCATTGTACATCCTCCTTGACGGTCACGGCAGAATCGTGGCCAGATCAACCAGCCTGCAGGACATATTGCTGCAGGAAAAACTACATCACCGCCTTGAACTCAAATAATGAAAATGCAAAGTGGACAAACAGCACGAACAGGGTCGCCCACAAAATTGTACGCGTGACACCCTGACTGATCTCAGCGCCTGACAGCTTTGGGCTCACGCCACAACGCCACGAAATCATCGCAATGCCCAGACCACAGCAAATGAGTTTTGCGATCAGCCATCCACTGCCTCGATAGAAGATTGACGCCGGCTGCTCGAGTTCCTTATGAAAATGTGCGTCCCAGAAGGCAATCCCCAGGTCCTGGTGCGTCATCAGAAATGCGAACGCAGCGGTGACTGCGGCTACCGCGTAGCTCAACAGGACAAGGCACGGCGTGCCCAGCAGGAAAGCATACAGGATCGGGGTTCTCAACGATCGCGCGGGGTTCATGCCGATGGTCTTCATGGCGTCCAGCTGATTCCCATAGACCTTGCTGCCGATATCCGCGGAGACCGCAGCTCCGGAACGAGCAGCGATCAGAATAGTGGCCAGAATCGGGACCAGAAACCGGTAGAGCGAAAAGCCTGTGGCATTGAGCAGATTCTCCGTTAGCAGTGGTTCCGTAAATTGCCGGAACGGCAGATACCTAAACACAAAATCCTGCGCAACATAGCCAAGGATCATGCCGGCGATGGCGATATAGACACACGCCGACGGGCCTGCGACAAGACGGATGTAATACAGCGTGTACCGCAATCCCCAGCGCCAGCTTTTCCACAGCGGCAGCAGTGAAATCGGCAGCAGCAACACCTCCTCAACCAGAATTCCGGACCGTGCCAGAAATGTCGTGGCTGCATCTCTTACCGTGTCTTTCCACGAATGTCTGATCGCGTCGGTCGCAGCGCGTGGTGGACTCCCAAGAGCGGCAGGCAAATCGGACCACGCCGATTTCGGCAGTTCTGTTAATTTAAGCTGCGTATGATCGAGCAGTATAATGCGGTCGGCAATCCGACTCAGAGTTTCATAATCGTGAGTCACGAGGATCGACGTGCGACGATAACGCTGCTGCGTTTCACGGATCAGATCGGCCACCTGCTCAGCTGTTCTTGCATCGAGGCCGGACGTAGGTTCGTCGTACAGCACGACATCCGAACGGGGAGCAATCGCGCGGGCGATGGCCAGTCGCTGTTGCTGACCACCACTCAATACAGCTGTGGCCCGGTCCGTGGGGACTCGTAAATCCGTCAGCAGCTCCGCGGCACGGGACTTGTCGCTGATGTTGCCGCTGTTGCTGCTGCGAGCGTGGTCGAGTGCGATCTGCACGTTCTGCAGCGGGGACAGTTCATCCAGCAATGCGAAGTTCTGAAAGACTACGGATACCGGATGCGATCCATCCGCAACACCTCGCCGGCCGCCATCGCTGCCAACGAACGCGATGGTCCCGTCGTACTGAATTCCCTGATGTGTGGCATCGATCAGCCCGGCGAGAATTTTCAGCAGCACCGACTTACCCACACCGCTGCAGCCCAGCAGCAGAATCACTTCCCCCGCCGGAAATGTGCAACTGGCATTCTCCAGCAGGATGCGTTGCCCGGCACGCACAGTCAGCTGGCGAATTTCGATCGATGTTCCTTCGGAAGTTCGCTCAGACGGCGATTCCGGTTGCGTTTGCGAAGCAGCATCTTCAGTTGGCATCAGGGCTGACCCTGTTCGCGAAGATCCGCGGCGGCCTGCTCTGCCGAAGTTCCGGCATCCATGCGCGTGAGCGGGCTTTGCGCCGTGCCTTCGAACTCGAGCGGAAAATTCATGGCCTCTTTCGCGATGATAATTTTCAATTTACCCTTGGCTGTGCTCGCAGCTTCGAGGCCTGCAGAATCCGCAGCCAACGGAACGATAACGAGCCAGCGACGGTCTTTTAGCAGGATCTGACTTCGGAGCACCCGCGCGAACTCAGGTGTCACTCCTTTTTCCCGATTGCCGAAAATCGCATCACCGATTGCCCGCGCGGTTGGTTCGAAACGAACATTGGCCACCTGTAGAGCATCCTGCACTTCCGCACTTTTCCAATAGTCGCGGAGTGATGTTCTCAACTGATCGTTCTGCACAACCGATTCCTGAACGACGCTCCAGATAATCGCCTGCAGTTCCGGATCCGATGAGATCTTTCTCAGGTTCTCGCGGATCACTTGCCGCACCTGTTCATTACTGCTGACTCGGGAAATAATCCGCTGCGTGACTTCCACAAATTGTTCGGAACGGGCTTCCAGCTGCGGGCGCACTTCTTCTTCAAGAAAACGATCGAACTCAGCCTTAACCGCTTTTTTTTCCGGCAATGGTGACACGTCGTACAAATACCGCCATGTGAACGACCACAGTGAAACACGCTCCCAAAGCTCCTTGCCCAATTCGCTGGCGACGGGAGTAATCTCTTCTTCGACAATCGGCAGAATTTCTTTCCGGACCAGCGGCACGATCTGACTGCGAATGATTTCAGCCTGATATCGGTCGGCCAGCTGTCCAAACTCGCTGCGGTGACTCTGGATAATTGCCGGGAGTTCTGCCTCGATGGAACGCACCGCGTGCGCCACACTTTTTTCCAGAACTGGTTGCAGACGAGTCAGCACCTGATCGCGATGCAATTTCCAGTCACTGGCAATCAGCATCGCGATTTCTGTCTGACGTTCAGGTGGAACCATCGTTCGCACTACCCAGTCCAGAGCCGTCGGCGTTGTGTGATATTCCAGCAGAAATCCGTCAGGGTAGTCTGAGATCGCAGAATCATAGACAACCACGGACGCCGTTTTCGTCCATGCTTCTTTCTGTTCACCGCAAAAATGGTTTCGCACGTGTCCCACCTGACGAAACACACCGTCACGGTGTCGCATCAGGATCGGATCACCCGGCGACAGCAGGATTTCCGCGTCTGACGAAGCAATTTGCTCCGAACTCGCAGCAACAACCCATCGGCTGATCCCTGACACGACTTCCGCAACAGAACGCTGATGATTCGCGGTCGTCCCGCGCCAAATCAGCCATGCGGAGACGCCGATCGCAATCCAGGCGGTGCTTCCTAAGATTAAGTGACTCTTTCTCATCGACTGACGTGTCCCCAATCGCGGAGCCGACCAACCGGCTGTCGGCAATTTCAATTCACTCACCATGACGAAATTCAATCGTTGACAGTGAGCAAAGGCATCGTAGGGCGAATCCTGATTCATGGAAACTCTGTTTTTCGTCTGCCTTGCAATTCGTTCTCGTCCCGGAATATTTGACATTTGTGTCGGGAATCATTTGCCGTCGTGATGATTGTCAACACGGCGGGTAAGGCCACTGCGATAAACATCCGGACTTTGTCTAAATTGAATGGAGGATCATACTTCGTTCGCGGGTTTTTGTATTTTTTCCACCGAGGAACGCCATGAACGGCATTGCTGG
>JAGQQS010001210.1 GCA_020426105.1 Planctomycetaceae bacterium | reverse complement strand
GCGGGCCAACCAGCCAGAATTTGACTGCGAAATCCCCCTGTCCACCTGACCAAAACCAGCGCATAAAATCGCCCGGTACGGAAATCCGTACCGGGCGTGTGTGCGTGTGTGTGCGTGTGTGAAAGAATCGGGCCGTTGCGGTTGATTAGTCGAATTCAGGACGTCGGCATTCCAGTTGTTCCTTCAGCCGTGCCACAATACTGGAATGCATCTGACTCACTCGCGACTCGGACAGTCCCAGAGTATTGCCGATATCTTTCATCGTCAGTTCTTCGTAATAATACAGAATGATTATCAGGCGTTCATTGCGATTAAGTCCCTTAGTGACGAGCCGCATGACATCCATTTTCTGGATGCCGACGGTCGGGTCTTCACATTTGACATCTTCGACCACATCGACTTCGCGCACATCCTTGTAACTGTCAGTCTCGTACCACTTCTTTTCGAGGCTAACGAGATTCACCGCGCTGGCATCGGACTTCATCCGTTCAAATTCCTGAATCGGCAGGCCCATCTGCTCAGCGATCTCCGCTTCCGTTGGCGGACGACCAACGCGCGCTTCAACGATCTTCCGCGCCGCCTCAACTTTGCTCGCTTTACTGCGAACAAGGCGGGGCACCCAGTCCATCGTCCGCAACTCATCAAGCATGGCACCACGAATACGAGGTACGCAATACGTTTCAAATTTGACGCCGCGGTCCATATCAAACGCTTCGATAGCGTCCATGAGCCCGAAGACTCCGGCGGACATCAGGTCATTTAAATCGACGCCGTCCGGCAGTTTCGCCCAGACGCGTTCTGCATTGTACCTGACCAGCGACAGGTACCGCTCCATCAAGCGGTTCCTCAGCTCCTGATTGCTCTGATCCTGCTTATATGCAACCCAGACATCAGAAACGTCTTCATTGACCCTGGTAGCCATTCAATCCTCCGTGACGAACAGCAAGTGCCCGAAACTCAACATGATTACGTATCGTTGAGTATCGGTCCGTCTGGTATCGAAGTTCAGCAGAATCGTTACAACACGTACTTTGGACAGAAATTTCCGTAACGCGTTTCGTGAACCTGAAAAACAGATTCATTGAGACGCAGACGTGATGACTGCCAGTTGATGATGCAACGACCTTCTGTACCTCGAACGGCACTCCGCAGCGTTGTTCGGTCTAGTTTTGTTTTACGTGTGACATAAGCATTGCTGGTCAACGTTTCGATTCTCTAATGGAACCACTTCGGCACAGAATGCCGAAGCCCGCTGGTTCTTTCAGATGGACGACTTCCGCTGTGACTCACGCAGAACCACTGAATACACAGGACAGTGATCTGCGATCATCGTTTCGGGAAGACCTTCAAACGAAGATTTTGCGCTGCTGACTTTTTTAGCCCGGACGTCGAGTCATCCATGATTCGGCTGCCCGTTGCCAGTCAAGACTTGATCGACGTCCGCTTCGATTGTTTCGGACGCCGGAGTCTGATCTGACGGGCGGGTTGATATCGCAGGCCGGTTCGTGATGTCCAGACAGATGAAACGATGAATCTTTTGCTTTGCGATGAAATGTTGTGGGTTCGGCATTTTCAACCGAACTCGGCAGGCAACGTCGGCAGAAACGATCCCTATCGCGGATTGCGAAGCGTCAGTTGGCCTGTCGAAATGCAGATTCTGCAGAAATAGATGGCCACCATGAATCGATGGGGGAGTCATCCGGCAGTGCCATCGAGCGCGCTGTAACGGGGCAAGGGTGATGTCTTGTTTTGGCACCAGTGAAACACAACAGTTTCGATCGGCAGAATCGGAACTTCACACGCAGAGCAAAGCGTTTGCCGAGTCATCTGAACCTGCCCCCCGCCACAAAAATCCTTTGGAATAGCAGCGGTTTCATGAATTGGCTCAAGCGTCCGCCCGGTCCGTCTTTCATAATTGCGTCAACTGTCAAGGCATGGATGTTTCACCATTTCCAGAGAAGTTGATCGGAGAATTGTTCAATGCGAAGTGTGCTTTCCCTGTTCGCCGTTGCTGTCATCAGCGCTGTCGTTGCCCCGCATTCTGCAGAGGCAGGGCTGTTTGGCTGCTTCAAGCCAAAAGCTTCCTGCTGTGAGCCGTGCTGTCCTGTGCCCGAACCATGTTGTGCACCAGCTCCGGTCTGCTGCACGCCCGAGCCGGTTTGTTGCGAACCCGCCCCTTGCTGCGAGCCGGCCCCTTGCTGTGATCCATGCAGCAAGCCACGCTGCGGTCTGTTTTCCGGAATGTTCCGGAAGTGCTTTCGTCGCCAGAGCTGTGCTCCGGTCTGCGTAGTACCAGAACCATGCTGCACTCCAGCCAGCTGCGCTGCCCCGGCTCCCTGCTGCGGAATGTAAGCTGATTTCAGGCAGTTCCTGCCGAATCGAGGGCCGGTGATGTGATGTCCCGGCCCTTTTTTGCGTTTCGGAGCGGCCCCCGACGCACTCACGCATGGCTGTCGATCGTCCATATGGATTTCAAACTGCCCCCGCCCACGGCATCATCAATGGCGTGAACCTAATGAGTTCGTTCGGCGAGCGGGGTACGTCAGTGCCCTGATTTTTCGTGACCGAACGGCAACCATCAGGGGATTGACATCCC
>JAGQQS010001209.1 GCA_020426105.1 Planctomycetaceae bacterium | reverse complement strand
GCGACGGGTGTACTGTACACCCGCCACTCCGCCGGCGGGTTTTCAGGGTCAGTCCACGAACACAAACTCGTTGCTGTTGAACAGGACTCGACACATTGCAGCGAGTCCATGTTTCTCGGCATACGCAACCAGCATGATAAGCTCTTCCGGCCCTGGGTCGCGAAGCAGGATTCGGCGAAATGCCTCCAGCACCTGCTCATCAAGGATCTTATGATCGGACGTCAGTCTCTCCGCCAGCACCTGACAGTGGTGCAGGACGAAGTCATTATTATACATCGTCAATGCCTGCAAAGAGGATACTGAATTGCCGCGCTGCGGAGCTAACTGCCCCATGTCCGGAAAATCCAGCGACTCCATAAACGGATCCGTGATCCCCCGCCACACAACTCGATAGATGCTGCGTCTGGCGGCCGCCGCAGAATTCCAGTCGAATGCGTCGTAATGCAGTTTCGGAGTTAGCTGTGATCCGGTTGACGTCGTGAACTGCTGGATGCCCGGGCCTCCCATCGTCAGGTCCAGCCGCCCCGAAATCTGCAACAAGGCATCGCGAAATGATTCCGCATCCAGTCGTTGGCGATTCCCCCGCCACAGCAGACGATTCTCGGCGTCGATCGATTGCGGATCAGGCGTCTGCGAAGAACCCGGATCTGACTGCCTCTTATAGGTTGCAGACAGCACGATTAATCGATGCAGTTGCTTCAATGATCCCCGAGCATCGTCCCGAAACCAGACGGCCAGCCAGGTCAGCAGGTCCGGATGCGACGGAATTCCTCCCATGCGACCAAAATCGCTGGGAGTGTCACAAAGCCCGCGCCCAAAATGATGTGACCAGACGCGATTCACTATACTTCGCCAGGTCAGGGGATTGTCTCGCGCGGCCAGCCAGTCAGCCAGAGCCATGCGGCGGGACGCTTCATCGTTCGAATCGGTCAGAGCAAATCGACCGGGCAATGATGTGATCGCAGATAAAGCTCCCGGCACAGCAACATCGCCCGGTTTTTCAATGTCGCCGCGATGCAGGACATGCACAACCCTGGGAGTCAGCTGTGGCTGGTCCAGTTTCTTGCCATGGGAGTAATCTGTCGAAACAGCATAGACCGTCGAAACTGCGGGCAGCAGAGCCAGCTGTTGATCGGCATACAGACTCAACGCATGTGCCGCGACGGACAGCTGCTGTTCCTGAGTTCGCTGCGGACGCGGAATCAATGTCGCCGATCGGACGAGTTCCGGAAGAACTTCAGCCGTCGCTCCCATCGCATCTGTCGCTGAAAGTTTCCAGCGCCCGATCAGATGTCCGGTACCATGCAGCTGTTTTAATTCCACGACAATTTGACTTGACGACTTCAGCTCAACAGGTGTTTCCAGATGGAACACTGCGGTATGTGACTGGCCTGTAGCCGGATGAATTCCCCAGGCAGTCGCGAGGTTCCCATCGATAGCATGCGAACCAGTCCAGCCAGCCTGATCAAAGTCGGTCGTGATTTTGTTGAACTTTAGCCGCGTTGGTTCCGTATCTTCAGGATGGAAAACGGAGGCCTCAAATTCTGTCAGGTGCAGGTTCCCGTTGTCCTGCCGGCCGGGCCCCCTCATCGGCAGGCTGTCGTCGGTGAGCAATTCCAGGCGCAGAGCGGTGAGTCTGTTCAGGGTCGTGGATGCGGTCGTTGTATACGTATCAATGTCCGGACGGTTGCCCGACGCCAGAAGTGAATTATCATCGAGTCGCTTTAATGTCGCGCCGCCGGACGATACGTACGTCGAGGGACACAATGTCTCCCACGCTGTGGAGTCCCGCGCAAACGCTTCCTCCCACTGTGAAACGATGTTCGCATATTCAGCCGCCAGCAGGACGGACGCATCGTTGGCGGCTGCCGCTGCCCGGAGTTTTTGCCAGCGACGGCGTTTATGGGCGGTGACCGGATCGTGATCGAATTCCACATCACCTTTACCGGTGCCGGCAAACACGGCCTGCAACGAGTAATAATCTTCCTGAGTCACAGGGTCAAATTTGTGGTCATGGCAGCGGGCACAATTGGCCGTTGTGCTGGCGAATGCTGACATGGTCTGCCCCACCATGTCATCCCGATCCAGGTATTCAAAGGTGACTGGTGCGGTACTGGCCCGACTCAGTTCCAGTGGTCCTGCGGCTATGAACCCCAGCGCTGCGGTAAGACGTGTGTCATCCGGATAGAATCGATCTGCTGCCAGCTGTTCACGGATAAATCGATCCCAGGGGGTGTCGCTGTTGAAGCTGTCAATGACATAGTCTCGGTAACGCCATGCGTGTGGCCGGAAGACATCGTGTTCACAGCCATGTGAATCGGCAAAGTGCACAGTATCCAGCCAGTGCCGTGCCCAGCGCTCGCCATATCGTTCCGA
>JAGQQS010001208.1 GCA_020426105.1 Planctomycetaceae bacterium | reverse complement strand
TGACGACACAGTACTCAAGCGGATAATCAGCCGACCCTTACTCTGAACTGTGGCTTCCAACCGATACCTTTCACTCGCTACGCATTTCCGGGCCTGCGTCAGCGGTCCTGCCTGATGATCAAAAGTCTTCCATATTTGGCGATCAGGGATTCGCCTCCGCTGCGGATGTATTCCCACTGTCCATCAGCGTCCAGATCGAGCAGACGCTCTTCAATCGAGATCGGCGGCAAAATCATACCTGTATGTTCAAGGGCGATTCGATCTGTGGCTGGCCGGTAAACGTAACTCCTGAAATTGTCACCTTGCTGAGTTCCAGCGACCAGAAGTCGCTCACCATTGCTGAGCAAATCCAGCGACTGAAGCTGCGCATGCAGATTGATGAAGTCCGGATGTACGTGCCCGATCGTCTCTAAACGCTGTACTGGCGACAGCAGGGGTGTGCGATCCTCGGACATACCCAGGTTCTGAACATAGTAGATGCCGCTCCCCGGACTGGGGTCTCCGCGTCCGTACGTCGCCCCGGCCAGTACCAGATCGAGTCGATTGTCGCCATTGAGATCGAGTGGTGCAGCGACCACTCGATGATGCACGCGTATGAGCTGACCTGTGGAATCTCTAAGAGGACCGACGGAATGGAACTTAAACTTCCCATCCTTTCCGAGAGGTGACTCAGGACTCAGCAAATACAGCCATCCCTTGTCGGTGCCTACAATCAGGTGCTGGGTTCCGGTGCCATCGCAGTCCCAGAGAGCCGCACGGTGGAATCCCCACTTTGTGGTATGCTGCGCATCCGTCTCTCCATCGGCCTGAAACACACCGTTCTGGTCAAGGAGCGGATAACGTCTGGAAGAAAGTTGCAGTTGGCCATCTTCGGTCAGCAATTCACGGAATTGGCACGTGGTATCATTCTCCAGAAGAAAACGCCTCCCTGCGTGGTCCGTCAGGATTTCCGTAAAATTGTAGCCGCGCGTGGGAACGTTGCGGCCACTGATCCAGTGGCTGAACAGAAATCCGGGTTTTGGTCCAGCAACCCGTTTGTTTCTGCAGACCGCGATGTCACAGCCGCGACTCAGGAGCAGATCCGGCCACGACTCATTGCCAAATGCCGCCAATACTGCATGGTAGTTGTAGGGGTCGTAACCGTCATCGGGCAGCCCTTCGATGTTGAACTCGCCGAGATCCCTGAAAATCGGTTCTCCGTGCGACCCCGACTTCAAATTCTGCAGATACCGAAACTGGTTGCCATTCATTCCACACAGGACCAGCAGGTCATTCGATTTCGTACTCTCGTTTCGATACGTCACAGGGCGTGATGCGCCACCCGGATAGTGTGTTTCGTATTCCGTGGCATCCCCCATCAGCAGCGTTTTTCCGTGCTCATCCGTCAGCAAATACTTCGGCCGTGCGAAGTCTCGTCCGTCCCGTTTACTGTACGTTTCACCCGCAAAGACCGGCGAGCCGTTCTGTATGGCAACTTTCGGCAGGAACCACAGTTCCCCGCCCCAGTCTCCGACGATCAGGTCGCAGGAATTTTTATCAGCTGAACCGTAGCGCGTCGGCCAGATGTAATTGAAGTTGTCGGGCCAGACTAACTCCGGCTTGTCCGACAGGCGATACTTTGGATTCACGAACGGGATATTGAAGGGCAATCCATCC
>JAGQQS010001207.1 GCA_020426105.1 Planctomycetaceae bacterium | reverse complement strand
TCGCGAACGCTGGAGACACGTCATCAGCCGATTGGAAGTAAGCAGGTGAGACGATGTCGGAGAGTTCAATGATCCACTTCACGGACGGTGATGTCTGAAGGATCAGGCTGTCGTCAAGTCTCGCGCCCACTGATCGATGCTTGCGACACGGGCATTCATGCCCCTTTTGGCCATCCGGATGATTCGGACACTGTTTCGCTGAGTCTGCTTGCTGACAGCAGCAACACGATGGTTCAGGCGATTCGGCACTGGAGACTTTCATCGTACAACAGCAGACCGACGGCCCCAAAAGGGTCGCGGAGATCAGCAGTATTGAAAGAATACGATGAAACATGATGATTCAGTCCAATTGAAGTTCAGCGCCGGGATTCTAACGAAAAGTTGAACAACTCCCAGATCAATCTCCGACACTGCCGCGTGATTATGATCAATGCCCGATTCCCAGCAATGCGGCCGCAGCCATTGCAATCATGAGTCCATCTTCGACAAGCGTTACCGTTGACATCGGCAAATTGAAGACCGTTCCCAGACACGCACAACGGATCTTGCGTTTCTGGAGCACACTTCGAATCACGCCGATGCTACTCACCGACATCACCGCAAGTGTTGTGAGGTTGACTGCAGTCGGCTGAAATCCTGCGATGTACGCGGCACCCAACGCCAGTTCAATGAACGGGTAGACGTAACCGTAGACGGGAAGTCGCCGAGCCACGATATCGTACATGCGATAGGAATCTGCGAATCCCCGCAGATCCAGAAGCTTGAAGAAGGCAAACGCGCCAAAGAATGCCCCCATAAAATTCTGCATGGCCCGCGTCGAATCAAATGTCCCGATTCGAAGTTCCACCAGACCGACTACACCAAACAAGAAAGTCGCCAACAAGAGTAGCGGATAATACGTCACGGCCGTAGCGACTTCGGCAGCTTCGATCGCAGCAGAATGATTTTTGACGGAACGCATGTCGCCGGTCGCCACAAAGCCTGCTTTTGCAACGGCCGCCGTGACCGAGTCGAGTAAAACATTGTGACCATGGACTGTCAAAATCCTGTCTGGCGTTGCCGTATCGACTTTCCAGTCGCTGATGTTCGGTACATCGTCAAGGAAAGGTTTCACGGCAGCGACGCAGCTACCGCAATTCAGATTGGTTTTAAATTGAAGCGATGTTGTCATGTCTCGTCTCCTGTTTCAGTGTGTTTGCGTCGCGACCATCGCGGCATTCATCTGAGGTGACGTATGACCTGCAAAAAGGATGCGAAGATTCTTCAAGAACGTAGTCCGGAAACGCGAATCGTTCGACTTGCGGGCTTCCCTCTCCAAAAGCTATCCAACGGAAGATGCAATTCATCAGCATTTTCCAGACTTCTTACTGCAGTAGTCCGGCGGCTGACAATCGCAGCCATGACCAACGACACTCCCATAGCTGCCTGTCTTCGGAGCACAGCAAGTCACAAGAACTGTTCGCAACTGTTCCCGTGCTCTCTGCACACGTGACTTTACACCTGGCAACGAAAGGCCAAGTTGTTTCGCAAGTTCAGTTTGAGTCAATTCACCGAGATCTGTTTGCTCCAGCGCTTCGCGATAAGCATCCGGTAACCGCGACAGCATAGGTCGGATGCAACCGCTCAGTTCCGTCACCATGGCCGTTTCGATTTCCTCCACCGCTGTTTCTTCGTCCAACAAGGCTGATCGTCGATGATTTCGGGATCGGTAGTGATCGATGATGACGTTTCTGGCGATCTGAAACATCCAGGCCGACAGCTTGCGCATCGGAGCCGAATGCAGATTTAGCTGTGCCTTCAGAATGACGTCCTGAACCAAGTCGTCTGCAGTATGGGAATCCTCAACACGGCTGCGGATAAAACGACGCAGTCGGTCAGCAATCTCCTTCCAAAAGACGTCGTCCAGACCAGGCGTTTCGGAATCGCACGTTATCATTGGCAATTCCTGCGGCTGGTTTAGTTTTGTCGTTGTCATGAGGTGCCTCGTGCTTTGACCAGGAATTTCAGAAGCCCAACTGCACACTGTGCGGCCTCCACGCTTTCCCGTCAATTGAAACATTCGTCCAGATCAAGTGTTCACGATCCGTAATACAAACGGGACAACTCCTGAGTCCGCGAGCAAACTCAGGAGTTTCCTTTTTCCGACATGTCAAGCAGGCACGCTGCCACGGCCTATTGCTGACAACAATCCGCTTTCACTGTGCAACAGACCGAGCCGTCGAAACAGCAGTCCGCCCCCGTGAGACAGCAGCTTGCGTCTGCGGTACAACAATCGGCCTGCGCGACGCAACAGTCCGTGTTGCTGGCGCGGCAATCCGGTGCTGTACCTGCCAACTGAGTTGCCGCAGTTTCTGGTGCTGTCGGAAACTCTGTGCAACACCGCGCCTTGATTGAGCAACAATAAGCATGTTTGAGACAACACGTCTGTGTACCTCGGTCGGCAGATACGGATGGCGCCGATTGATCAGTCTGGGAGCCAAAATTGCCGACAATAGCCGCTACCGTGAACAACACTGGAAGTGTGTATTGAGTAAACATTGTTGTGATCCTTTGAGAACTTGTTTGGAGAATTTGAAGTCAAATTTGCGAGAACAGGAGGCGTCACAAATGGACGCAATGATGGAATGTTCACACTCTTCAAACTCTCATTTTCTCCATACACACGCGAAAGCCTGCCAGGAACACTTTCGGATGGGCTCAACCTTTTGTGCGGGTGGAACGATCACACGGCTTTCGACACGATCGATCGCTCTGATTCCTTCGATGGGTACATCCGGATCCAGACTTGGTTTCGAGGTCAGGTCGATTGCCATCGCTGTGACCGAAATCTCACACGAACATGCATGGTCCCCGGCGGGTTCGGCCTCATTGCCGCGGTCGCTTGAACAGCACCGATGGGCTGTAACACTGGGAAACGTATTGCCGCACTCTCCAGCGGGAGAATTGCAGCATGCACAGTCGCTGTGACGGCACGTGAACTGGGCCGGTGCAAGAGCAGCCACAAGTGCGGTTACCATCAACCAGATACTGGATTTTGTGAACATTTCTGAGCATCCCGTCACACGATTTGATTCGCCGATGCTTGTTAGATGCTGCAAGCCTTCCATTTCTTCACGGGCGCGGACGAGAATTCGCCATTTTTCATGAAAGAGCCATATTCGCTGAAAAAACGCGGATATTCGTTATCCAGCCGACGTTGGTCCATCGACGGCGGCAACCAAATTCGCAACTTCCTCAACACCATTCACGCCGATCGCCGTTAACTGCCGCTTGCCGCTTTTCCACGTGACGGCCATCTGCTCTGGCATTTGCACCAGGCGGCATTCTTTGCCCCCGCATTTTGCTGAAATCGCTGGTGCATCACCAAACCACATCTGTTGTTCGGTTTCGTGTTCGAACACTACGAATGATGTACCGTCAGTTCTCGTGCAGATGCTGGCAGAACATGTACAACAGGGCATCTTTAAGACACGTGTTGATGTCAGCTGGTACCCGGATGGCAGGTTCTTTCCGATCGCCGGTCGATATCCCAACAGGTTTT
>JAGQQS010001206.1 GCA_020426105.1 Planctomycetaceae bacterium | reverse complement strand
TTCCATTCAAAATCCACAAATGACCTCTTCTCACATTACAAACTCAGGCAACATCCCGAATCCCTCACCGACTTTTCCGGATACACACACGACCCGGTTGCGCAGGTGATGATTATCTGGTGCAGATTATTGGAAATCAGTAAAGATTAGCATTCACGACTCTCGTTGTGGGGAACACCAATCTTCTCTCATCGAACGCTAATGAAGTATGCCTCACAATTTTTTTACGTCGTTTGCCAAGTGTATTGAAACTCACAGAACGACTGAGCGGCCCGGGCTATGTTGTGCCGATCCTGTTTCTTTACGCTCATCGATCTCTGAAAGGCATTGTTCTATGTTAAGAAAACGAAATAAACGGTCTGCTCTTCGGCACATTCAGACAGAGGCTCTGGAACGGCGAGAACTCCTTGCAGCAACAGCTCTCCAGGTAACGGTAGAGAATCTGTCTCCGGAAGGCGGGCTGGCGGCGACTCCGTTTTGGGTTGGATTTCACAATGGCAGCTTTCAGCTCGGTCGCCAGAACCGGTCGGCAGACAGATTTGGCGGACTGGAACTGCTCGCTGAGGAAGGTGACACTTCGGAACTTGCGGCGCGCTTCGATGCAACTTCCCGGGGGATCGATGCGACAATAACCGCTCCCGCCGGATTCAGCGGAGCACCGGTATTCGAACCAGGTGAGACCGTCAGTCAGATAATCACCGTCAATAACACACTCCGGGATCGCTACTTCAGCTTTGCCAGCATGATTATTCCCAGCAATGATTCATTTATCGCCAACCTGAATGCTCGCGAATATGAGGTGTTTGACAAACGTGGCCGGTTTGTTCGCCCCGTGACCATCAATATTTATGGTCGAGACGTCTGGGACGCAGGGACGGAAGTGAACGACGCCTTTGGCGGGGCCGCGTTCTCCACAGAAGGCGGCAGTTCAGTCGATGAAAACGGAGTCATTCATCGTTCAACCGGGCTTGGCGATTTCATCGGCACCGGGCTGCCAACCGGTACCGACCTGGACAGCGCTTTTATCGGTCAGACACCACTGGCTCGCATCACGATCAGTTTAGCCAGTCGACCGTCAGGACCGATCGACCGAACTGGCCCGGAAGCAACGTTGATTGCCGACACCGTCACTGAGGTCGGCACGAGTGAACATGAGATCCAGGTGATCTACTCGGATCCATCGGGCGTCGACACAGCCACCATTGGTACGAATGACCTGACAATCACCGGATCGCTCGGTCGGCGACTCAGAGTCCGGAGTGTGACAACGGATGCATATCCCGGCACTGCGCCACGAACCGTTGTCGCGACCTACATTGTCACAGCCAGCGACGGTGAATTCAACGTGGCTGACAACGGTCGCTATCAGGTTTCGCTGAACAGACGCTCCGTCAGAGATACGGTCGGTAACAACAATCTATCGACTCGCCTCGGGAACTTCTCGGTAGATGTTGCCGCTCGTCTGCAGATTCAAATTGAGAATCTCGCGCCGGAGGGTGGCCTCGCGCAGACGCCATTCTGGGTGGGTGTGCATGATGGGCGGTTTGATCTTGGCACCGTTGGGACATCTGCCAGTGGATTTGGCGGACTGGAACTTTTGGCTGAAGAGGGAGACACGTCCGGTGTGAGCGAGCGGTTCGCTGCCACGTCTTCAGGAGTCGATGCCACGATTACTTCGCCAGTGGGGTTCGCCGGTGCCCCGGTCTTTGAGCCAGGTGAGGTGGTTACCCGGAATCTTGACGTCCGCAATCCCCACTTGAATCGTTACTTCAGTTACGCCAGCATGATCATCCCTTCCAACGATGCGTTTCTGGCCAATCTGAATTCGCGCGAAGTGCAACTGTTCGATGCTCGGGGGAAATTCCGAGGACGTCAAACAATCAATATCTTCGGTCGCAATGTTTGGGACGCAGGAACGGAACTCAATCGCGTGAATGGTGGCGCGGCGTTTTCTACGGAAGGCGGCATCGGAGTGAATGAGACCGGTGTGATTCACGCCCATGCGGGTCTAAATGATTTCATTGGCAGTGGCCTTCCGACCGGTTCGACACTGACCAGTGCGTTCTCGCCGGGCACATTGCTGGCAAGGATCACGATCACGCTGATCTCTTAGGACATCACACCGCAGCCGCAACAACTTCTGCAGTTTCAGGTGAATTCTAACGAGCATCGTTCGCGACTCGACTATCGCAAAATTGTACAGAGCCCGCGTTCCTGGGGAGAAACGCGGGCTCTGTGAGTGTTGTTGCCGCAGGCAACTACTTAACGTGAGCAGCAAGCAGAACCGCCCGCGGATCACCATTCAGCGGCTTGATCGATGGTCCTGCGGCCGCGTGCACCTCGTGCTCCTTCATGCGTCGAGCCATCTCTGCACAGTGCGGACACCTGACCAGATGAGCATTGATTCGTGTGACCAGACTCTCGTCAGCCGTGCCACTCATCATTTCAGGTAGTGATTTTTGCACCTCGCTACATGTGATGCCGCCGTAGTTGCTTTCCATGGAACCATCAGAGTAACGATTCGAGAACCATGTTCCGGCTGCAATCGCGACCAACAGCAGCGCAACCAGACTCGAAATCCGTTGCAGGCGTTGAATTTGTTCACGACGTTTCAGGGTGGCAGCAAGCCCGGTCAACGTGCCTTTGGGACACGGACTCCATCCGTCGCTGGGATTTATATCTTTTGCCATAATTTCACCATCATTGTTGCAACTGGTGCTTTGTCGAAATCAAAAAAGGGACTGCATCGTAGTGGACGAGGCCACGAGTCCCTGCAGCTGCGGGGCTGATCGGGACTCGTCGCCTCGTCCACCACACCAAGTTGACCGGGACTCGTGGCCTCGTCCACTACACAAATTCTTATTTTGACGGAGCGCCAGCGAGTTTGAGCGGGCCTGCGGCAACTGTCAGTATGCCGCTCCCCTTGTGAGTATCGAACCTTCCAGCAATCATCTCTGTGAGGATTCACACATAGTTCTTTTTTTTGTCGATTCAACATTCCAGTGGCAAGTTTACCACAACGGAGCCGATCTTACGACGGGCGTCCCTTGCTTGTCACCAGGTAGTGGG
>JAGQQS010001205.1 GCA_020426105.1 Planctomycetaceae bacterium | reverse complement strand
GCGGGCGCCAACGGCGATCGCGGACCTTGACGCCGTGGCACAATCAGGACTGCCAACGAGCGAACCACACTCGTTATTGATTCGCGTTAGGGATTTGCAGGGTGCGTAGCAGTCCGACTTGTCGGACCGAGCGAAAGCGGAGCCCGGAGCAGCCCGGCCCGAAAGGCAACGCCCGCGATAGACGGAGCCATTCATCTCGCGATTCAAATCACTCATATGAGCTCGGAATGCAGCGCCGCAAGACACTTCAGACTTCCATCAATATCGAGGGAGTCAGCGGCAAAGCTCAATCGCAAAAGTTCCGGATCAACAAACCGATCCCATTTTCGATTGCAGAGTTTTTCGGAATCCTCGGATAATTTAGCGGGAGGTGGCGGTGATGAAAGCGTGCGTCGAAGTGCTTCTACGAGCGACCCCAATGGCATTGATATTTCAAAGGCAAGTCGGTGAGTCTGCATCTCCGCCGAAATCTCCGCCCAGTCAAAGAGGAAGCCGAGAGTTCGCATCACTCGGCTGCTTGTCCAGGGAAACCAAATCAACTTCGTTTCACCGCTCTTCACGATATCAGATCGGTCCAGTCCTACATTTGCCGCTTCCCGGCGAGCTTCAGCCAACAACCGTTGTGCTGTTGAGTCCGCATAGGCGGGCAGCACTTGCTCTCTCAGAGCAAGACGCATCTTTTGTCGAACTTCTGCCGCAACGTCACCGTCGCTTGGCGGGAAAAGCGGTGGTTTTCTTCCCTTTGCGGCTCGAACAAGTACTTCTTCATGCTCATGATCGACGTCCACAACCTGCCAACGTCGGCCAGCAAGGATCAGGTGGTCCGCCGGTCGGGGAATACAGTCGATGGATAATCTCCCGATCGTACGTCCGCTGCAAAGGACTCGGTATTCAGGTGGGGCCACAAACGCCGCATAGAAGTCGTAGTGTCGAACTATTTTCTCGCCCAACAGCCCGAGAATCAACGTTCCATCATCATGCTGTTCGATCAGATCGTGCTGTTTCAAACCTCTCAAAAGCATCGCAAACTGCCTCTGGGTGAGAAATCGAAACGCACCTCGCTGGACGAGCAATTCGAACAGAGTTGCAGCGGTCGCTCCTCCGGTTTCGGCGATGATACTGAGCGTTTGCTGAACCAACGTGCTCAGGTCGAATGGACAGATGTTCGGAGATTCCACCCAGCGTTCAAGCATGAGTTCAGTCAGCGCAATGGACTGCAATAGATCCGGATAGAGTCGACCTTCGAGCCCAGTCCGCTCATCGGGAGCATCCTCGACGATGAAGACCCGCATTTGATGAGCTTCATTGTCGCGACGTCCGCTGCGACCAAGCCGTTGGACAAGGGAACTGACAGACCAGCATGGTCCCACCTGCCCGATAGCTCGGACGTTGCCAATATCAATGCCAAGTTCCAGTGTCGATGAACAAACTGTCGTGTGGAACCGAGCCCCCTGCATAAGGCCCTCGGTTTCTTCTCGTATCTCTTTCGAAAGGGAACCATGGTGAATCAGAAACTCTTCGCCGGTTCCATTTCTGCGTCCCAGTTCATTTAGTCGGTCTGTCAACTCTTCAACTGTCCGTTTGGAGTTGGCGAACACCAGGTTTTTTGATCCCCGAAAGTTCTGGTAAATGTCATCAAACAGCTGGCTCGGAGAAACCTTCTCATCCTCTCCGCCGTCGTCTGACTTGACCGGAACAGAAACGTAGGCGTGAATCCGGTACTGGATTTTTTTCTCTCCGGAGTCGTCCTTCAAGATCTGCACCCTTGACGGATCATCCGGGCGCATCCATTTCGCTGCCGCGTTCAAATCGCCGATTGTCGCTGAGAGTGCGACCAATCTGGGTTCAGCGACGGTGTGTCTGCGAAGTCGAAACAGCTGGCTCCTAAGCTGCGTCCCTCGCACTTTTCCAAGCATTGCATGTAGTTCATCAATCACCACAAAAGACAACGAATGAAACACCTTAGCGAGCACGGAACTCCGAATGATGAAAAGGGATTCCAAAGATTCCGGCGTTATCAGCAGCACTCCTCCGGGTCGTTCAACCAACCGTCGTTTCTTTTCTCCCGAAACATCACCATGCCACTTGTGAACGGGAATCTCAGCATACTCACATAGTTCTTCCAGCCTTCTGAATTGATCGTTGATCAACGCCTTCAGTGGCCCGACATAAAGGGCTCGAATTGACCCTGCTGGCTTCTCACAGATGTTGGACAGAATAGGTAAGAAAGCGGCCTCTGTCTTCCCGCTGGCTGTTTTCGCAGAAAGCACCAAGTCGCCGCTATTCTTGAGAAGTGCAACGATGGAGCGTTCCTGAAGTGGTCGAAGCGATGACCAGCCCATCCGCCAGAGACTTCGGCGGATTGGTTCAGCGAGTAATTCGTCGGCGGTGCTCATAGGCGAAATGTAGTCAAATCATCATCGGGTTCTGGTGCCAACACAACAGGATCAGACGACGGCGGCGAAAGTGGTTCGGATTGCTTGGTGTCGAGCAGTAAGTTCCATGACGTTGTCGGATTTTGCTGCAGTACCTGCAGCAGACCAACGAAATCCTTCACAGTGTCTCGCGGCGTCTGAAAGTAGGCTGCACCCATACGTTGCTGGCAGATTTCCAGATAACGAATGATTCCTTCATCCGGCAAAAGTCTCGTCGTTGGATCCCCGCCGTCGAATACCTCCCTGATCTTGTGCAGGAGCACATAGCAGTCTTCTGGCGTGAGGCTTTCGAGACGAACGACTGGCGAATTCAGGTCACGATGGCCATCCGCTGCAAATCGATTCGGGGCGAGTCGCGTAGCAAGCGCTTCGTAGCTGAAGACGCCTCGTCTTCTGTCTTCGAGACACTCCGGGGTCCCCGCGAAGAGGAAGCCAATTCCGCTGGCCCGTCCTTGAAGGCAGTCATTTACGATGCGCAGAATGGCCTCGTAATTGTTATTCCTGGCGGTGGAATTGTTCAAACGGTGTGAAAGCACAACCAGCTCGTCGATGTTAACCAACAAACCTGCAAAACCTGCCATTCGAACGAAAGCGGCCATCAACTTCAAATAGTCATAAATCGAATCATCCTCAACGATTGTCCGAACACCCAATTCCTGCCGGGCCTCGGTCTTTGTGCTGAACTCCCCACGAAGCCAACGAAGTGCCGCCTGTTGCAGAGATTCATTGTGACTCAGGAAGCCATCGAAGTACTTTGCGACGACGTTTGCAAAATCAAACCCACTGACCAAATCCTGCAGCGGCTTCAATCGCTGAAAGAGAGCCCGCCGAACGTCATCGTCCGAACCACCGGTTTCACGCACTTCGTGATCGACGTCGCCGACCCAGCGTTCAACGAGATTCGGAAGGGCTCCACCTTCAGGCCGGGATCGTGTCGAGAGATTTCGGAGCAGTTCACAATACAGCGATCGCGCCTGTCCCGTAGATCCGTGCAGTCGTCGCTCAGTTGTAATGTCTGCCTGCACCACGACAAACTTCTTCTGTAATGCAACGGTCCGCAGAAGATTTAAGAAGAACGTCTTTCCACTACCAAACCGGCCGATAATGAATCTGCATGCTGCTCCACCTTGTGCAATACTCTCAAGGTCACCAACCAACGCCTGCACTTCGTCGTTTCGACCGACCTGAAAATGTTGAAGCCCTATGCCGGGCACGACACCAGCGGCAAGCGATTGAATAATCGCGTTTCGTTCACGTAATGGAATCATCTAATGGACGACCTTACTCAAGTAGCCGACTTTGAACTTCGATTTCCTCATCCAGCTCGACAAAGATGGCGTCGCCGAACTCCTCATAGGACCACTCATTTATCTGTTCAATACCGGCCCCAAGCATCAACCGATGGCCGCGCGAGATTTCATCAAGAGCCTTTCTGGTCCAGCGATCCTGCGCCAAGGCTGCTTTCAACAATGGCTGGAGCCTCACTGCAAGACGAGCGAAACGGTCATTACCTTCGACACTCGCAGCAGCCGTTTTCGCAAGTGTTGCCGGGGCAGGCGAAAAAGGTTTGGGTTTCTCAACGACCAGTGCTGGTGTTGGAGCTTTCTCGCGATCATCAGGCGCTGTGGCGATTTCGTCGCCCTCAGCATCGGCGAGCATGGCGTCGCGAAGAAACTGTGTGACCTGCAACGTCTCCTGCATAATGGCATTGATCCGGTTGAGATCCAGACTGAATACGGATGGTTGCGACTCCTGTGATTCTGGCTTGCAAGGTTCCACGGTAACAGACCGCAACAACTCGTCGAGATCTGCTGAACTCAGTCCCAGTGCCCGATAAGCCTTCCCCAACGCCTTTACTTCTTCGGGTGCGATCTGTTCGTCGGCAGCTGCAATGCCGACGAGGAATTCACCAATGAGCTTCCTTTGTTTCAGTGGTAATGTTTTTTGTAGCGTTTTCGCAGCGGAAAACTCACGTGGGGGCTGCTTTGTGAAGAGATATCGGAGGTGTTCCAGACGAGCCGAGTCTTGTGACGACAAGTCAAACTGAGCCTCCAGATGCGACGACAACCGTCCAAGTTCAATGTCGTCAATCTGGCCATCCGCTGCAGCAATCCCAACGCCCAACTCGAGGAGTACCGCCGCCGCATGGTACGATGCAACATCCTGACTAAGTTCCTCCGTCGCAGGAAACACACTGACGAGTTGATTCCATTCGTAGTTCTTGCCGGTGATACGCGGATCAGGCTCAAACGCGAAACCCATGTGAGCGGCTGTCGTCGCAAGGTCGATCGATTGTGCCTTCGTCAACTTCTTTCGTTCCGGCAGGTCTTCGATCTTTGCAAACTCGCAAACTGCTGAAATGGTCCATCCATCATCTGTGACTGAACGATCGATTAACTGACACCACTTTTCAAAATGAGGATGATCTCCCGACCGAAGATGTTCCGGTAAAGCTTCATACATGTCTCCGGTGAACTCGCCAGTTGCGGCTTTTTTGTGGGCTCGATCATACTGCTTCAGGTCTTCGATCGTCTGGACCCAGACGGAGACCAACGGCGAGAATTGCGATGGTGTTCCAAGTACGTTTGGAATGCGTTCGCCAGCAAGCGGTCCCCCGACATCATAGATTCGACCCAGAGTTGCACTCGCCGGAAAATACTCGAGACGTCTATCGCGTTTTCCAGCTCTTGCCTGAAACCCTTCAGGGAACTGAACTTCCAGTCGCTTAAGAAATGCTTCCTTTTGCAGATCCGGATGCCGTTTCAGAAGCACACTCCTCGGTGATCGCACATCCTGCTGGGCTAGTCGATAGGCCAACTTGTTCGGGATCGGCCGACGATACTGAGTGAAACAAGCAAGGCAGGTATTGAGCGTCTCTTCGCTCCAGTCGGTTGTCGAAAGTGCATCACGAATCACAGATGGCGGAACTGGCTCAGTACCAAGGCTCAACCAAATCGTTGTCCAAAGCAGGCTGGAAGCATATCGACGGAATGAGCGCGAATAGCCGTACAACGGCAGCAACCGCAGTATCTCAGACGCAACAGCTGAATGGTCAGCTCTGTCAACCAGTGCCCTGCGTTCAAGCCCATAGAAATAGATGAAGACATAGCCAAGTTCGACATTTGGGTCACGCCGTCCGCCAATCAGCCAATCAAGATACCGTGATCTCTGAG
Source organism: Planctomycetaceae bacterium (assembly GCA_020426105.1). GTDB lineage: Bacteria > Planctomycetota > Planctomycetia > Planctomycetales > Planctomycetaceae > SXXK01. The sequence goes on along the minus strand of JAGQQS010001205.1, from coordinate 905 downwards.
CTGGCGATGCGGCACGGTAGCTGGGCCAATACGGCAATTGTTCGGCAAACTTACCAGATGACGAAACCGGAAGCCCAGACTCAATGAGCGATGCATCCGGTATGTCTTGGAGGGTACCCTTGCAAACGTAAACCAGAGGTGAATCAATCGATCCGCGGTCGACTTTCAGGACCGTGGCCGGGCCATAGAACTTTGCGGTCGCGGCAGACTTCGGTTTCCACAATCGAGTCAGCGCATTCCAGATCCCCGCATTTGACGCATCTGATTGTGATGGTGACACGGCATCTCGTTTCAGAATAAGTTCAACAAATGGATCCATATACAACCAGTTTGAGAAGTGTGGCAGTCACGTCGTCCGACTCAGGGTCACATACTCTACCGTCCTTCAAGGTTCCGTCGAAACGAACGGAGGAGTTTTTTATACTTCCTGCTGGGTTTCATGAATGGATTCCTCTGTGCTATTTGTTGTGTCCTTCCGGCAAGCCTGCAAAACCCGATTTTCGTCGCTGGCCATGGGAACTCAGCTACTCGTGATGGCCAGGAGCCCATTTTGACGCAGCAATTGACGGCCTTGAGGATGATCAAAGTGTGTCGAGCATGCCGTCGCTATATCTTTCGGCGGCCTCCAGTCGATCGCAGAGATCCAGGAGTTGATTCTGCGTCGCACCGCTCTTCATGTGGTTGATGGATCGGCACACGTCTCCAATCAGACGCTCCAGCTCAAAACGGTCCATCGCGACGATCTCGATGTCACGACTTGACTCGCAGGCTTTCAGTGCCCCTTCAATCTGTTCGAACGGATATCCGTAGCGCATCAGAAGTGAGCGTTCTTCCGGCGTCAGTTGAATATCAATCATCTCTCTTGCCATCAGCAAAAATACCTTCGTTGCGGATCCGTGTTCCGA
>JAGQQS010000091.1 GCA_020426105.1 Planctomycetaceae bacterium | reverse complement strand
ATAGAACGCGGACTGCTTGTTCGATGGCGGAAGTCGTGAGACCTCCGCAGCGGGTGTTATCAGAATTCTCACCAGTTCGGCTAAGAATCTGTCCTTCACATCACAGACGATAAGGGCTCTGCGGAAGAATTGTCCCGGCCCCCGCTTTCCGACACTCGACTTCTGTCACGCGATTCAGCATACAGCACTACGGCTTGAAGCTGATCTTCTCTCCGTCTGCGGCACTATCTTCAAGAGAGAATGTGATGTCGCTGCGGCGAGTGCTAACAACATCAAAATCCGGTTCATCCCATTCCTCAAGATCGCAATACTTGGAAGTTGGCTCCCCAATTCGCGAAAATGTATGGGTGCCTGTGATGCAGCCGGATACGCACGCCGAAATTCCACTCGCCACCATGAACATAAGTTTTGTGTGATTCCATCTCATTTGAAGTTCTCCTTTGCAGGTTGCTGCGCCAATTACCAATTTACTGCTTCGTTCTGTGAAGATTACGCGTCAGTTCTTCCGGGGCGAGAGGGTTTTTCGGAGAATCAGTCGGGAAACGGCTGCAGCGGGGGTATTCCGAATTTCAGCCGCCGCTTCAACTGTCCTTCATGCCGCTGGCTTTCGGCTGAGGCAGGAAATGCCGATGCGGACGTTCCGGCGATGGGCGAGCAAACCAGGACTCTGCTTGCCAGTCGGGTTTTCGCTGCCTATGCTGATTCAGCATGCCACTCTCAAACTTCCATCCTGTTATCTCCCACTGGTTTCTTTCTCGTTTCTCCGGACCGACCGAGCCGCAGATACAGGGGTGGCCGCACATTCATGCGGGCGAAGACATCCTCATAGCGGCTCCGACGGGCAGTGGAAAAACGCTGACAGCATTCTTGTCCGCCATCGATCGACTATTGCGGTTGGCGGACGCTGGCGAGCTGCTCGATGAAATCCGCGTTGTTTATGTCTCGCCGCTGCGGGCGCTGTCCAATGATATGCAGCGTAATCTGCAGCAGCCGCTGGAGGAGATTCTGCAACTTGCTGCGGAATCCGGATTGAACATTCCTGAAATCCGGGTCGGCCTGCGAACGGGTGATACACCGGCGGCCAAACGTGCGTCCATCGTGAAACGGCCACCGCAGATTCTGGTGACAACGCCCGAGTCACTGTACCTGATGCTGACGAGTACTCGCAGTCGCGAACGACTAAGATCGGTTGAAACTATCATTGTCGATGAGATTCACGCGTTGGTCCGCGACAAACGCGGATCCCATCTTGCGTTGACGCTCGAACGCCTCGCGGCGATCTGCCCTCGCAAACTGCAGAGGATCGGATTGTCGGCAACCCAGCGTCCGATCGATCAGATCGCGCAGTTTCTGGTGGGTGTTCCTGCCGACCAGACATCTGACAACATGCCTGTCGTGATTGATATCGGACATCAGCGTCAGCTGGATCTTGAGATAGAGATCCCGGCCAGTGAACTTGGCGCCGTGTGCATGCACGAACAATGGGCAGAAGTTAACACACGGATTGTTGAATTGATTCAGGCACATCGGGCGACATTGATCTTTGTCAATACGCGACGGCTGGCCGAGAGACTCACCCATCAACTCAGTGAAATCCTGGAAGGTGACGTGATCAGCAGTCATCACGGTTCGCTTTCATATCAGCATCGGCAGGATACAGAGCAGCGTCTGAAGTCGGGCCAGCTGAAAGCCGTCGTGGCGACCTCGTCGCTCGAAATGGGCATCGACGTCGGCTATATCGATCTGGTGATCCAGATCGGTTCGCCCCGAAGCATTTCTGCCTTTCTGCAGCGCATCGGTCGCTCGGGCCATGCGCTCGGACTAACACCGAAAGGCCGCCTGTTTGCCCTGACACGTGATGAACTGATGGAAAGCATGGCGTTGATCCGCGCCATTCGCACCGGAGATCTCGACACCATTCCGATCCCTGTTGCCCCGATTGATGTGCTGGCCCAGCAGATTGTGGCCGAAGTCGCCTGTGAGGAATGGAGTTCCGATGAATTATTTTCGATGTGCCGACGGGCGGCGCCTTATCGCAATCTGGATCGATCTGCGTTCGACGGCGTGATTCGCTTATTAAGTGAGGGATTAACGCCATCAGCGGGGCGAAGTCGCGTCTTCCTGCACCACGATCAGGTGCAGCGTCGATTGCGGGCTCGGCCTGGGGCAAGGCTCACTGCGATCGCAAATGCCGGGGCGATCCCGGACACGTTTTCAATCCGAGTGTTGACAGAAGAAGACCATACAAACGTTGGCACCGTCGATGAGCACTTTGGCAGTGAAACGCAGGCGGGAGATATTTTTGTCCTCGGCAACACATCGTGGCGGGTGCGATATCTGCGTGGCGGTGATCTCTACGTTTCAGATGCCGGGGGCGCGCCGCCGTCAATTCCATTCTGGCAGGGTGAAGCTCCAGGGCGTACATTCGAACTTTCTGCAGCCGTCTCGCAACTTAGAGAAGAACTGGAACGCCGTGTTGATGACTGCAGTGCCACGCAGGACTGGCTGATTGCTCAAACCAGCGTATCGCCGGACGGTGCCCGGCAAATCACCGAATACGCCGCAGCGCAAAAAGCGGCGATTGGATTGCTGCCCACATGCCGTCGAGTTGTTTTCGAAAGATTCTTTGATGAAAGTGGAGGCATGCAACTTGTCATTCACGCGCCCTTCGGAACACGGATCACACGCGCGTGGGGACTGGCAATGCGGAAACGTTTCTGTCGATCGTTCGATTTTGAACTGCAGGCGAATGCCGATGATGATGGAATCGTCCTGTCGCTGGGCCCGCAACACAGTT
>JAGQQS010001204.1 GCA_020426105.1 Planctomycetaceae bacterium | reverse complement strand
ATTCTGACCCAGCATCACGTTTTCGAAAACAGTCAGGCAACGATTGGCGATGTACTTCCAGGCGGGCATCCCGCCCTGCAGCGCTTCGGCACGGGTGCGAATTCTTGACCCCAGGATGACATCACAATTGCCCAGACGGATCAACTCCGCAGCGACGGGAATGACCCGGCTGTCGTACTGATAATCCGGATGAATCATCACCACAATATCTGCACCACGTTCCAGAGCGGCCGTATAACATGTCTTCTGATTGCCACCATACCCAGTATTCTTTTCGTGTGGAATGACCGTCAGTCCCAGCGAACGAGCCAGCTCCACCGTACGATCTCTGCTGCAGTCATCAACCAGAATGATCTCATCTACGGTGCCGGGGGGAATATCGCGGAGCGTGCGTTCCAGTGTTGACTCCGCATTGTACGCAGGCATTACCGCGATAATTCGTGGCTTGTCGATGGGCGGCACAGATGTTGATCCTTAAGAGAGTCCGATTCCACGTGCAGTCTGATCGGCAATGTTTACGATACGAAGCTACGCTGTCAGCCGCAGTTTCACAACCGGGACAGTATCTGTATTGCCCAAAGATACACAACATTTTCCGAGCAATCGCTTAAGAACCCCTGACAAAACCTGCGCGAACCGCGAGGTTTTTTCAGGGGTTCTAAGCCTTTCCGGTTCCGAAACCGTTACATGCGATAGGCTGGATTATCACGGCTGAAGACTTCGCTCGCCAGTTTGGTGCTCATGTCCAGCTTCCGGAATGCATAGTCTTCGATCAGCGTCATTTCGTCGAGTTGTTCCGGTGTCATTCCGTCGGCGTTGTTGCTCCAGGTGTAGCTTGTCACTTTGAGCGGCACGTGATAGCGGGTGTCCATCAGGACGATACTTTTTCGGTACAGTGGATTGAATTCCGGGGCACTGTATTCGTATCGGAAACAATAACATTCACGATCATCAAACACCTCATTCGCCAGGCGGATACAGGCGATCCCCTGCCCGTGAGACAGATCTTTCTCGCGGTGCAGAATCATCTGGCGAATCATGCCGACCAGCCCGGCTTCGGTAACCGGATAGCGTGCCCCCGCTTTGGCTTCAGCTCCCAGCGGATCCAGCTTCAGAGCAGGCAAAATGCGACCTTTCAGACCGCCGAGTTTCACCACCATTTGTTTGTCTTCGTATTCGTCATTGTACAATAACTGCCGGCCCGTATCACCGTTCTTCCATTTCATATAAATGCCAAAGGTCGGAGAATGTCGAACTTTGAGATCCATTGTTTCAAGTTCACCGATGTCGCCGTTAATTCGTTCCCGTTTGTCAAATGTGACCTGATAGCTGTCAATGTTCTCGATGAATCGCGCGCCATCCTTCAACAGCAACAGCGAAAACTTGATCGCATCATGATGGCTCAGATTTCCGCTGCCACTTTGCGGTGCCTCGATCCCGGGAGTCTGGTTCCGGGAATCCGGAGGAGTTGGCGTCACCCCCGGAGGAAGGGGAACATCGGCCAGATTTTCGATAACTGTGCTGGATGGCGTAACGCGAGCGACCTGCACATCCTCACCAGCCGGGACAGGATCGAAATTGACACCGATGACTCCGATACTTAAAGCGGAGGCACAGATCGCGAGAAAATTTGATTTACCGGATGACTGAGCACTGCGATTACACGGCATCTGGGCGGCACCTCTTCGGAACTTCAGACAGGATGGTGAAAGGGAGATTCACAATGGCCAGGGAAAGTCCGCGCGGTGCAGATGTGATCCCGCAAAGCTGCTGTTGAGCAGCCGTGACTGGCCAGAAGTCTCCTTGGTGTCCGTTCCGTTGATTGCGCTTCCGTCCGGTTTTTCATCGTCATAAATTATCCAGAATATTTCCGCTGCCATTGCGTTTTTCGGCAATCCTCGCCGCTTACACTTCAAGCCATAGTCTGATTCGGCACAGGCCTGA
>JAGQQS010001203.1 GCA_020426105.1 Planctomycetaceae bacterium | reverse complement strand
CGAATGCGTTTCGCTTGAGCGTGACGACCAGCAAGTCTTGCGACTCGCCTACGATTTCGAACTTACGGGCATTCGAAGGTTTTTGTCACGTGAATCTTTACGGAACGTTTTTTGTCGACCTGTTGCTCAACTCGATTCACGATATCTCGCATTCCCTGACGTGTCTCTCACGTCGCAGTACAATCTGTGCCTGACGTGTCGCTTGCATCGCAGTTTCAGCAGGTGACGTGTCGCCATCGTCGCACAAGCATATCGCATCAACCAGGCTAACCCAGCAAGCTGACTCAGTAATCTGACTGCTGTCCCGCAACGCCAAAGGTACTGGTACAAAGAAATCCTGATCAACAAAAGAAACTGCCGGTGGGAATTGAGCGAGACGAGCGGATGCAGCAGGGCGATGGCTACGCCAGACGCTTGAGCAGATCTCCAGCCAACTCCGGTTTGTTTTTCTTCGCGGGTGATTCTGAGTGTTCACCGAATACTTCGTTCATCAACCTGGACAGCACTTGCTGACCGCGCACTGTCGGTTTCTGATTTCTCAGTTCCGTCCGCTTCGATTGCTGCCACCAGTCCGGAGGCGTTCTTTCCCCAGACTGAGCTTTCTTCAGGGAGTCCAGCAGGAATGCCATCGGACTCTTGCGAAAGTGTCCTTCGCCGAAACGCTCTCGTGCGGCCAAAGTAATATCGATCCATTCGGCCACCAGCCGATGAGAATATCGCTGAACAATCCTTGCTGCCGCACCATGATCGAACCCTACTGTCAGCAAGCCATCGATCAGTGGCGAATCATGTTCTGCGGCAAGGGTGCTGGATCGCTGAATGTGCTGCAGCGAAACACCACGTTCAAAGGCAACTTGCCATTGAGGACGATCTCCTTTGTTGATCGTTGAGTTCTGTACGGCCCCGACCGCTTCCAACTGCTCCAGAGCCTTTCGGACTTTCACTTTCATGTCTCGGACGGCCAGAGTGGACGCAAACCCGAGAACATCCACAGCCAAATGCCGCAGTTCGAAAACGGGTAGTCGTCGTTTCCCGTAGCTCACCTTCAGCACCAGCAGGAAAAGTCGCCGTGCAGCGGGAGACAGCGTTTTGTAGAGTTTCAAATCAAATTTCATTCCACCTCCTGTTTGTTTGACGATTTGAAAAAAGACCGGATCCCAGATGATGGTCCATGCACGATCTGATACGGGATTTGTCGGTAGGGAATAACTGAAGAAATGAAAACTCACTTTTCGATGTTCAGCCCTTGCTGGGTCATAGCACGCATCGCTCAAATAATTGACAACTGAGAGTCGTTCGATGGCTGCGGCAAACTGCTGATACTGACGACCACCTCGCCGAGTGCCGCAATCAACGAGCCCCATGCGTCGCAGGCACCAGTGGGGTGTTGCAGTCAAAATTCCGTCGCCCGACGAATGAGCCATCGTCAGAGCCAGCAATCTTTATGGCTGCAGTTGGTCGTCACTGCTGGCGTCCGACTATGTTGTGATCCCGGTTCCGCCGGAAGACTTTGGTGCTCAGGGACTTCGAGTGGTCCATCAGGCGATTGAGAATGCTCAATTGCTGAACCCGAGATTGAGTTTGCTCGGCCACGTTGTCACTCGATTTGACCGGAGGCTGATCGTACTGGTCTCTTGATGCCCTCCATCGCAGTGCTCTGCCTGCTTGGGTTGGTTGAATACCGGCGCTAAACGGATTGCATGGAGTACATCGACCCATGAAGCTCTCTAAAATCTATTCGAACTGTCCAAAGAAGTTTCGCACCGTCACATTCAACGAAGGTCTGAATGTGGTACTTGGCCGCATTAAGGACGTGAAGGCTCGCGAAAAAGATACGCACAACCTTGGAGAAACACTGTTCGCTCAGGTGATCGACTTTTGCTTGCTTAAGAAGCGAGATCCCGGTCTGTTCCTGTTTAAGAACGATCAGTTCGAAGAGTTCGTCTTCTTCTTGGAGATTGAAACGCACTCAGGCGAGTACGTGACTGTGAGGCGGTCGGTTAGCGAAGCCAGTAAAGGTGCGTTAAAGAAGCATAAAAGGCCTGGCCAGGATTATTCCGAACTGGCGGAGAACAAATGGGACCACTGGAATCTTCCCTTTGACAAGGCAAAAGAGGTTCTCGATGGCATCCTCGATCTCACTGTGCTGAAGCCTTGGTCCTTTCGACAGGCAGTTTCATACTCGCTTCGATCCCAACGCGATTACGACGAGCCTTTCAAACTGGCGAAGTTTGCTGGCAGTCATTCTGAGTGGAAGCCGTTTCTCTCGCACATCCTGGGATTCAATGGAAAAACGGTCGCTCGCGGTTACGAACTGGAGGAACTGATCTCCAAAATTGAAAGCGAAGAGAAGAGTTTGATCGCTCGAACGAGCGGTGTGGCCGCTGCGCAGGCATCAAGCGTACATCAGCGTCCGCGGCCAGTTCCGTAGCCCGGAGCCGCGCTCGTTCGCTCAGACTGCCGTGTTTGAGCGACTGTATTCGCCACAGAATCTTGCGGATAAGCCACGCTCGGTTTCGCGACCGAGGTGCCTCGCCATAGACGCTCACAAACCGTTCTTGCAGCTTACTCACCGGCATCTGGTGCAGTGCTTCAGATTCAACAACGACCTCGTCCCCGATCATTCCGCTTCTCCTTGTTCCTCTGATTTCCGCGCAGCGTCAAGCGTTGTTTGCTTTCCGTGGGCTGCACCGCCTACTCGTTCGACAGACCCGAGCCA
>JAGQQS010000090.1 GCA_020426105.1 Planctomycetaceae bacterium | reverse complement strand
GTTCGATCGGTCTATCAGAAGACGTTCCGCACAGGGGCCGGAGAACACGATTTCAAGGTGGTCGAAACGCAGGCCCCGATTAATTCAGGAGACAGCGGCGGCCCGGTGATGAACAGCATGGGAGAACTGGTGGCCGTCGCACAGGCCATCGCTCCGAATGCCCGGCTCGTCAGTTACGCGATTGATATTTCAGAAGTCAGAGCATTTCTCGCCAGTCCCTGGAAACCGGCTCCTTTGCCAGCGACTGATATGCTGGATAAAGCCGACCTGAAGTACACCGTTCATAAGTCAGGACACCTCGAAGTTGAATTCGATGATGCAGATTCGAAAGACGCTGCCAGGCAGTCTGTCTTCCTGACAAAAGACGTTGAGTATTTTGAACGGGCGGATGTGCGAAAAATCTGGACGCTGGCCGCGACACTGAAACAGGCTCCGGATTCCGAAACGACACTGAAGCTGCTGGAACAGAACTCCCGAACTAAACTCGGCGCATGGATGGTCGAAAAGAACGAACAGGGCGAGTTTCTGCTGTTGTACTGTGTGAAAATAGATGCCACAGCCAGTCCCGACGCAGTCAAAAGCACGATGGAATACGTCGCCAGGCTGACTCGCGCTGCCAAAAAGGAACTTGTGCCGAAGGCAGATGTCAAGACAGCGTCACAAACGCTGGATGCCTGGCTGGCAAAGTAGGACGGCCTTCTCAGCTCATCTCAGGCCGTATCGTGGTCGAATATGAAGCCCGGCAGTTGCAACACGCCGGGCTTTTTCGCATTTTGTGATACCAGCAAGAAATTGTGTAACACTCTTCGTGGAACTTCGCTGTGAAGATTATTGGCGTTCAAAACTTTTCTGTTTTCAAAAGTAATCAAGGAGTTCCAGTCATGAATCTTCACTCTCGCAATCTGTTGTTGAAGGCTGTACTTGGTAGTGTGTGCATGTTGGCCGCAGTTCGGGCGGACGCCGGATGCCACGGTCGTTCCGGGGGCGGTTCATACGGCGGTGGTCGCTCGTCCTACGGCGGCCATTCTTCGCATTCATATTCGCCGCTCAACTATCATCGCCCGGTGTACACGCAGCCAGTTTATCCACAGCCCGTGTATTCGCAGCCAGTTTATGCCCCGCTTCAACCAATCTCTACACCGCCTCAACCACAGCCAGTTTATGCCTTGACCGACCAACAATCGCAGTCTGGTCCAGGCCCGCAGGGCAATCCACCCTCATCGATCAATCCAACGCAGCAATCGCTGCAAACCGCCGCACCGTCTGTTCAGAGCAACCCGATGCAGGTGGCGCAGACTGGTGGATTTTCTGGCGGGCAAGCTCCTGGCTCAGTTCAGACTGGCGCGGCTCCGAACGTTTCGGCTCCGGCTCCAAACACCGGGACACCCCTTAACTCTCCGTCGGTCGATGCCCAACAATCGGCACTTCTGGCGCTGGGAGGATTCGCTCCGCCACAGACAGCGGTTCAGCCTGCGACGTCTGCACCAGGTGAACGGAATTCATTCGCTGGTTCCTGGACGGCCAATCTTCCCAACGGTGCTCGCGTTCAACTCGCTCTGCAGGCGGACGGGAACTTCAGCTGGACTGCTATTAATAAGGACGGACAGTCGAGTGTCTTTCAGGGAAGCTATGCAATTGAAAATGGTGGCTTGTCGCTGACTCGCAACAACGATGGCCAGAAGCTTCAGGGAAGCATGACGCTGAAAGGAACCAATACATTTACATTCAAGTTGTCTGCCGCTCAGTCGTCCAGTTTGGATTTTGTGCGAAGCTGAATAAGTCAGCTTGACAGTCAACATACAACCAAAGGTGCCAGGCGGGAGCCTGGCACCTTTTCTTGTTAGTATACGCAAACCCCACAGAGCATCCTCATTCACGTTTCGAAAGACGGCTGGCCCCACGGTCCGTTTGATCGTTTAACGCAGAGCCGCAGGTTTTGACGTTGCGCGTTTCAGGTCCGGAGGACTGACATATCCAATGCCGGTGGTGTAAGCCACCGGTTTGCGAGTTGTCATCAACCTCAGGCCCGGAGGGCCGACACACGAGCGATTGTGTCGGCCCGCCAAGCCTGAATTCCTGATTGATCTGCCGCACAAAGGCCGTCGGAAAGACCACCTTCGGGGAGCGAATCCCTGCCGCAATCGGCCCCGATACGTCGCTCGAAAAGACAAGTGTCGGCACACGTTCGGGACGAATCCCCAGGGCGGTACAAGCCGCCTGAAACGCTTTTGTGAAGCCTTCGTTCGTGTTGGGTATTGCGGACCGCAACAGCAGCGACAGACGATGCCACTGAATGAATAGTCTCATCAACAGCACGACGGCAACAATCGCCCAGATCGCAACCAATGGCGGCCCGACGATGCGCAGAACGCGACCCAGCTTTGTCGGAGACTGCGGAAGCCTGGGCACGGATGCAGGGGCGCTGACGGCAAGGACTGGCGCTGAGCCAATAGACTCGCTGACTGCATCGGAAACCTGATCGTCGTGCCCTGCGAACGCAGCGACCTTGTTCTCCGCCGGTGCCATCGATGGCACGACAGACGCATCAATGGATGTCCGATTTTGGCGAGATTCGTCGAAACCGGGCGCCATCGAATTTTCATTTGGCGGTACTTCTTCGATGCGAGGCGTCGCCCTCATCATCTCCACAGAAATCAGGCTCAATCCTGACGACTGCACCACAGCGGTCAGCACCGGACAAACCATCACGACCAGCAATGCGGAACACAGCAGCCAATAACGCGCCGCTGAAGAACGTCGCAGTGTCAGGCCGATCAGCATGGCAAGTGCAGCTACCAAGCCGACCTGCAGCACAACGTTCAAAGCCCACACGAGGAACTGATCACCTGGATTCCAGAATGAATCGATCATCGCTTGCCTCCTCGTGTCTTTGAACAGGCCTCTTTCGCTTCCGCCTGTTCGATCATCTCGCGAATCCGTTCGGATTCGTCTGCTGAAAGGCCGCGATACTCGATTAACGCATTGACAAGGTTTTCCGGCGATCCGGCGAACAATCGATCCACCATCTGGCT
>JAGQQS010001202.1 GCA_020426105.1 Planctomycetaceae bacterium | reverse complement strand
ACGAATTGTGGCTGAGCAGATGGGACAGGAACGCCATGTGCACGGCCGGGATGGGCGCGTGGGAAAGCGACCACTGAATGAGATCGGTTACCATGCCGTGCGCACCGGCGATAACGTCGGCGAACACACCATTGTGTTTGGAATGATGGGAGAGACAATTGACCTGACCGTCCGCGGACATACTCGTGACAGTTACGCGTACGGGGCGCTGGCGGCAGCCAAATATGTCGTTTCACAGGGCGCCGGTCTGTATTCAATGGCTGATGTGCTGGGACTTTAGTGGTCTGTCACAGGTAAAAACCGGGGTAGTGGTTGAGGCGACGAGTCCTGCAGTGCCATAAAACACAGGGACTTGTTGCCTCGTCCGCTACAACTCACCCTTAAATAAAGCCGCAACAGACCACTAGTGCTCTGTTCATAAAAGACCAATCAGCCATGGCCAGTGTCACTCTGTCAGTTCTTGAAGGCCTTGAACGTGGTCGCGTATTTCGCAACCTGCAGACGCCGATCACGATCGGGCGCGAAGAAGTGAATACGGTACAGCTGAATGACGAACGCATCAGTCGACTTCACGCGAAATTACAGGACGATCAGGGGCAGGTCATCTTTACCGACCTCAACAGCACCAATGGCAGCCGCATCAACGGACATCCCGTGCATTTGAGAATTCTGCGTCCCGGAGATCATTTGCAATTAGGGCGGTGTACACTGTTATTCGGCAGTGATGCAGAGATTGCAGAGCGTGCCCGGCAGCTGGGAGTGACGGTCGACGCACTGTTGCCGTTTAACGGCCCCCACGGACGTTCCATCCCGGCCGGTGGATTACCGGACGCTGAGTTCAGTCTGGCGGACAACATCAGCGGCGACAACCTGTTAACGCCGCTGTTTCACGGCGAACGGCCGCCGCTGCCGATAGAACTTTCGACCGTGCAGCAAGCCCGACTGTCCGATGTTCTGGCCTGCATCCATGAACAGATTCAGAATGTGATCCTCTCGGCAGCGGAACATGACGATTCCGGCGACGGTGTGATGGTTCTTCCGTGGAATCGATTCCAAAACCTGCTCCTGCTGCAGCGCGATCTGGCGAAATGGCTGCGGCAGGCATCCGATTCTGATTCAGAGATCGTGTGAAGCTGTAACGATTGTACGGGTTCTCTGAATTTCCGGCATCGGACAGGATCTGCAGATGGTAGCGGTCTGCTGGTACGTGGTGTATCGATTCTGCTGTGTCTGCAGGCGACGCGCGCTGTCATGTTAAGCACAGGACGCACACGTGTCGAAACCCGATGTACCCGGAACGATTGTGTTTCCGGCAACTTGTGTTTTTCTGTCCCAACCGTCGTTGGTGGCATCTCGCGATACCGAGGCATAACCAGCCCTGGCGTTGCGAACGAGGTCCGGGTTTAACGCGTCGCACAGATTGACCTGCAGAATCTGCGCGATGTATTTCCGAACACGTGGTGAATCGCCTGTATGGTTTTGGAGAGCAGCAGGATGCTGACGCGAATGATGGAAAGTACAGCGTGTCGCTACATGATGTGGCTGATCGCGGGAACGATGGGAATCTCATCGTTGTCCGGCTGTTCGCGCCAATTCTGGCGCCGGCAGGCAGATAAGGACACTTACAATGCCATTGGCGAGAAGCTGAACGATCCGCATTGGCAACTGCCCCGAATTAATCTAACGCCGGACCAGCGAAGTCGTTTTTTTGATCCGTACGATCCCGATAAGGAGCCGCTCCCGCCGGACGATCCTGCAGCACATGAATTCATGCACTGTGTTAACGGGCGGCGCGGTTACAAAAGCTGGCATAAACTCGGGACCGCTTTCGCTATTGAAAATCCGAACTGGCTGGATTCGTACAACATTGACATGAACGGGATCGATCCCGTTGATGGACACGCGAAGGTCCAGCTGGTGAAGGTCTCTCTGCCTGAACTGGTTGATCTGACGTACATTCACAGTCGTGACTACCAGACCAGTCTTGAAGATCTTTACCTGAGTTCCCTCAACCTCACGCAACAGCGTTACAACCTCGGCGTGCGGTTTCTGGGGCTGGCGGGAACAGAGCCGGGCGCGAGCGCAACCGTCCCTCTGTCCCGGTCGGGCAGTCCCGGATTCTCGGTTCAGAATTTCGGAGTCAGTCAGTTGCTGCCGGCGGGCGGTCAGCTCGCCGTCGAAGTCGCCAATACCGTCACCTGGGCATTCGGTCAGAACGGAAGCATTACGGCACCGAGTATCGGCTACAGCGTCACGCAGCCGCTGCTGTTTCGCGCCGGCCGGAAAGTGGCCCTCGAACCGTTGACTCAGGCAGAACGTACGGTCCTGTACAGCGTGCGATCGCTTGCCCGATTTCGCCAGACACTGTTCGTACAAATATCAGCCAGCTACCTGAATCTGTTGCAGCAAAGGCAGATTATCCTCAACCAGATCAACAACATTCGACAACTTGACGAGCAGTACGAGAAACAGAAGGCATTGGATTCTCGCATCGCCCGTGAGGTGACTGAAAGGCTCGAAGACTTCGCGCAGTTGAATGACCTGATCCCGGACGATCTAAGATCCAGCTTCAGCTACGACGGACGCCAATGGCTGAAATGGCGAGGCCCGATGACGGAGGCCGATCAGGAGCGTTTGCTGAGTCTGTCGGACGACCCGGCGTACATCGCCGCGGTCAAGGATCTGATCGATTTAAAGAACAAAGACGCGACTGGTCTTGCTTCTTATCAGCTTTTGAACACGCTCAATCAGGCGCAGTCATCGCTCGCAAACAGCAGGCGACAGCTGGCGGATCAACAGGACAATCTAAAGGTTCTGATGGGGCTGCCTCCGAACATTCAGCTTGAAATCAATGAAGATGGGCTCGCCCCGTTTGAACTGATCAGCTGGGATCTGATCAATCTTGAGCGAAAAATGCGCGACGTGCAAAAGAACCTGGGGACGAATCTGTTTCCGGATCTGGGTGAGGACCAAACCGAACCAGCCCCTGACTTTCTGACGCTCAAACAGTATCTGAACGAATTGGCTGAGCTGCGTGACGAACTGCGCGAAGTTGGAGTCAATATGGTCAGAAGCGACTTCCAGCCGGTTCAGGAACTACTCGACGCGACAAAGGATGACTGGCAGGCCAGTCGACCCGGTCAGCGGTACTTTCGGAGTGAAGAGGAACGGTTACGGCTTGTTAAAAACTTTGAAAAGGACAAGGCTACTTTCGAACGCGCGGAGCGGGACTTCAGATTCGGGTCCGGCCTGCTCGATATGCTGGTTGAACTGATTGATGTGGAGAACCCGGAGGGCATCCTGCAAAAGCTGGACAGCGATTCGAACGGCAGGATCGAAAGTTCTGAACTGCCGGACGGGTGGAGGGAATTGCCTCGCACAGGCACAAACAGACAGGCGGATACGTATGTGGTTGATGAATTCCTGTCAGAAGTACGCGATGGATCACGAATCCTGCGCGACGACTATATGCTGCGTCTCGCCCAGCAGCTGGAAGTTCTGCAGGCCGGTGTGAGGGTGGAGGCCATCGCCATTAATCGTTTCCAACTGTCAGACTCGCTGGAGTTTCCCGAAATTGAGCAAGTGGTGAATATCGGACTTGAGAACCGGCACGATTTAATGAACGTTCGTGCACAAGTGATGGATTCGCGCCGGCAGGTGGAAATCGCTGCCAATACCCTGGAATCTACCCTGGATGTTTCGTTTCAGGGGCGAAAAGGTCTGTCGAACAACTCTGGCGGCCCGGTGAATTCCGCGAGTGTCAGTTTTACCACGCCCCTGGATCAGATTGATGAACGAAACATCTATCGGACTTCCTTGATCGCATTTCAGAGGCAGCGACGAGCGTATATGTTGTTTGAAGACCAGGTAAAACAAAGTATTCGGCAAAGCTGGCGTCAGTTGCAGGTTCAGGAATACCGCCTGGAAATCGACCGGACAACGGTCAGAAACGCGGCGTTGCAATATGACAGCGCGTCGCTTCAGGCAGCCTCCGCGGCACAATCGAACGCTTTGAGTTTGCTGAATGCCCTGCAGTCCGTGTTGAACGCGTCGAATGCACTTGTCGGGGATTGGGTCACTTATGAGACAAATCGACTTAACATCTTTCGCGACATGGGTATCATGCAACTTGATCCTCGCGGAGTTTGGGACGATCCCTGGTACCTGCAATCGCACGAATTGCAGGATGACGATGCGGTTGTTCTGCCTGCAATGACTCCCGGTGCCATCCCTCCAAATTCGCAACCACAGAACTATTAGAAGGTCTCTGAGGATGCTCCGATTAATTCCGCAATCCCGTTCCGGCCGATCGCCGCTGGTAATTCTTCTTTCGTTGACAGTCGTCACGGCAGTGACTGCTTACGCTGTACCCTGGTCGCGGGAGAGGATTCTGTCTGCGCTCGGCATGAACGAGCCGGTGCTGAATTCGCAGTACGTTCTGAAGAAAGCCGAAAAAGCACCATTCAGAATTATGATCACTGAGAA
>JAGQQS010001201.1 GCA_020426105.1 Planctomycetaceae bacterium | reverse complement strand
GCCCTCCGTGTGAATCGCCGATGGCACGGAGGGCTGACGTCCAGCCGCTCGCCGAATAAGGATACGAAAGAATATGCCGGAACTTTTCATTACACTTCTGACAATCGCGGTCGTCGTCGGGGCGATCCCGGGGGTCTGCAATTATCTGATTCTGCTGGAACGTAAGCTGTCGGCATGGATGCAGGACCGCATCGGGCCGAATCGCGTCGGACCGATGGGCTTGTTTCAGCCGATCGCCGACGGCATCAAATTGCTGCTTAAAGAAGAAGTCATTCCGCCGCACGTGGACAAAGTCCTGTTTCTGATCGCGCCGGCAATGTCGGTGTTCACCGCACTGATGGCGTTTGCTGTTGTGCCGTTTGGGCCGGTCAATGATGCGTCAGTGCCGTCGTTTATTCGATTCATCATCGCTCCAAATATCGATATCGGGCTGGTATTCATCTTTGCGATCGGCAGTCTGGGTGTGTACGGCGTGGTTCTGGGTGGCTGGGCTTCAAATAACAAATACAGTGCGCTGGGCGCGATGCGCGCGAGTGCTCAGGTGGTGAGTTATGAAATTCCGCTGGGAATGTCTGTGCTGGGGATCGCGTTATTGTCGGGCACAATGAATCTCGAAAAAATCATGCAGATTCAGACTGATGGTGGTCTGATGAGCTGGAACATCTGGTTTCAGCCGCTGGCGGCACTGATGTTTTTTACCGCATCCCTGGCCGAAGCCAATCGCCTGCCGTTCGACCTTGCCGAATGTGAACAGGAACTCATTGGCGGCTGGCACACGGAATACAGTGCGTTGAAATGGGCCTTGTTCTTCCTCGGTGAATACACCCACATGATCACGATCAGTTTCCTGACGTCGATCCTGTTTCTGGGTGGCTGGAGTTTCCCGTTTATCGCTGAAGCCACGAGTGCCTATCCCGGATTATGGCTGGTGAAGCTGTTGATTCTTTGCGGCAAGGCGTTCTTTTTTATCTGCGTCATGATCATGCTTCGCTGGACAATTCCTCGCTTTCGGTTTGACCAGCTGATGGAGCTGGCATGGAAAGTGATGATTCCCTTGTCACTCGCGAATCTGGTGATGGTGATGTGTTGCAAACAATTTGGATTCAGCCCGTGGTGGCTGCTCGTGGGTTCGCTGGCATTGTTTGCGGCCTGGGGCACGATCAGTGCAAAGTTGCGGGAAGCAGAACTGGCGGAACGACCGGGGTATGTCAAACGCAGAAAGGTTGTTGCGGCTGCGGCTCATGGTGGCCACGGGGCGCATCATTAAATTTCAGATTTGAGATCTCCAATTTGAAATTTGAGATCTGAAAACCGAAAACTGAAAACTGAAAACCTCATATGACTGAAGCAAAAACAAAACCGAAGAAAACGATTACGTGGGTCGAGGAGCCGGAGATGGGCTTCTGGGAATCCACGTTTGTGCCGGCGATTATGAAGGGTCTGCAAACGACTCTAAAGCATGTGACCGATCGCAAGACCGTAACTCAGCAGTATCCGGAAGTGAAGCCTGATCTGCCGCTGCACTATCGTGGAGTTCATCGCCTGAATCGCGACGAAAAAGACCGCGTGAAATGCGTCGCGTGCATGATGTGTGCCACCGCTTGTCCGGCAAACTGCATAGCGATCGAAGCCCAGGCGGCACCGGCCGATTGGCCGGATCGTGACAAGTTTCCAAAGTCGTTTGTGCTGGATGAACTGCGTTGCATTTATTGCGGGATGTGCGAAGAAGCATGTCCGGTCGATGCGATCGAACTCACGCACATCTACGATCTGACCGGTGAAACGCGGGATGCGTTGCTGTTTGATAAGGACAAGCTGTTAAGCGTTTACGACAGGACGAAAGACAATCCACGCGATCCGGTTCGTACGAAACGCGGCGTTCTTGGGCCTGCGGCGGAGTTTGCATCATTGCCGACGCTCGGCCCTGCGACGGTTGTTCCGGATGCCGATCGTTCTGCGAAGAATGTGACAGCGGGCGTCATTAAAGGTAATTTGGGAGCACACTCATGATGGGTTGGATTCAACAGCACCCCATGACGATCGCTGGACTTGTGCTGTGGATGATCGGCATTTTGTGGCTGATGCCTGGTAAGCATGCCACGAAGCCGCGGCCTCAGATGGTCGGTGTGCTGATCTCAGCAGTTGGCCTTGTGGCGTTCTGCCTGTCGTGTGGGAAAACCGATTCTGCGGTGGCTGACAGTGTTATGTTCTGGACGTTCGGCATCGGAGCGCTGATGTCGGGCGTGTTGATGATCACGGCTCGTAATCCGGTCTACGCCGCGCTGTGGTTCGCTTTGGCGACCTTGAGTACCTGCGGATTGTTTCTGTTGCAGCACGCTCCATTTCTCGCGGCGGCGACAATTATTGTGTATGCCGGTGCGGTGATTGTCACGTTCCTGTTCGTGATCATGCTGGCTCAGCAAAGCGGAGCGGCGGGTTATGACCAGAAATCGAGCCAGTCTATGTTGGCGACGATTTCCGCCTTCGTGCTGCTGGGGGCGTTGTCAGTAACCTTGCTGTCGGAAAAGATTGATGTGGCGCGGCCGGTGATTGCAGCAGTCACCAGTGAAAGCGATTCGGCTGCGAGCGGAATGTTGACTGCGGACAATGCTCCCGCCGACGTGACTGTGTTGCCGGGCAATCTGATGAGCAAAGCCGATGCCGAACATCCGGTCGGCAACATGAAGGGCCTGGGAAAGTCACTGTTTGGCGATTATTTATTCGCCGTCGAGCTTGCAGGCACGTTGTTGCTGGTGGCCAGCATTGGTGCAATCGCGATTGCTCCGCGTAGAGAGCAGGGTGTGCTATGAATCCCGAAGAACAACGATTTTTACTGGTTGGTGCCGGACTGTTTGTGCTGGGGGCCATCGGCTTCCTGACACGTCGCAATCTGATTCTGATGATCCTTTCAGCGGAACTGATGCTGCACGGTGTGTCACTGACGCTTGTCACGTTTGGTCGAATGCACCAGACCAATGAAGGTCAGGCGTTTACGATTTTCACGCTCACTGTCGCGGCCTGCGAAGCGGGTCTGGCATTGTCCCTGGTGTTGTCGCTGTATCGCAAATCGCATTCGCTGGATATTCAGTTATGGTCTGAACTGCGGGAGACAGACATGCCGGGACCGAAACTCGAGATTCGCGCGTTGAGCGATGAGCCAGCTTCATCGTACGAAGATATTCCGACGCTTACGCCTGCTGGGATTGCTCCGAAAGATCCGCCGAGAACGACGGCATCGACCGGGGTAACGACAACCAATCGAACTTAGGGAATTGAACGCAGGCCGGACCAGGCGCAGCGCAATTCCGGCAGTTGGCTGTGTGCCGGACCTGCGCCGCGTCTGGTCCGGCCTGCGAATTGTTAACACTTTTTATTCAACCGTCATGGTTTGAGTTTTTCAATATGTCTGAAGACGTTCAACAAATTATTCTGT
>JAGQQS010001200.1 GCA_020426105.1 Planctomycetaceae bacterium | reverse complement strand
CGGTTCACTGGTGCCCTCCCAGACTCCGTCCGCATTCTTCACCATTGTCACTTTTTTTCCGTCAAGAGACACATCGACTTCGCTGGCCTTCGCCGCGCGCAGCCGCAGGGTGACTCGGCCGTCGGCGTGAACTTCCGGCGACTTGACGGGCTGAGCGCAAACGTCCGTTGCGAGACAGCCTGCGACGATGAATAATGCGACGCGTGATGACAACATGATGTCGCGAATTTTGCGTGTTGACACGACAGGAATCTCCAGAAATTAACGTCAGAGCAAACGGGTTTGAGAATCGACTTGCAGCGGGCGACATCCGGCATACCGGGCGGAATATCCACTTTCAGTTGTTCGCGTGGACCTTGGTGGGCTGACTCCCACCGCTCGCCGATGACTATAATGACCATCGACGATTCTTTACTTTCGATTGCCTAAATGTGCGTCCGCAAACTTCAGGTATTGCTGCCAGTCGTATTCCGTCACGTCGTGCGCACCTGTACGAATATGATACCCGACATCCGCGTGCACAGGAGTGTTGACAGCAGGCATTCGGTCCGACTCCAGCACAGTCTTCCCGAATAGCTGAAACGCAGGACCGGCATGATAGAGTGACAGATATTCGCCGTAGGGATCTGCCCAACGGTCTTCTTCAGCACTTGCCACATACACCGGCCGTGGTGCACTCAGTGCAATCAACATGTGATTGTCGACCGGCATCTCCGCTTCGTTATTGTTATATTTGCGATGGTTGATGCAGAACCAGTGAGGAAACGCCGTATTAATCCTGTGTACGGTCTCACCAAAAATCCGTTTGTCGAGCGCGGCGCCGCCACAGCCGGATTCGTTGGCAATCACCATCGCAAATCGCTGATCGGTGGCACCCGTCCAGAGCGACGTTTTTCCCAGTCGCGAATGCCCGAAGACGGCCACTTTCTTTGCATCGATTGTGCTGTCGGATTCAAGCACGTCCAGCGCACGGCTTAAACCCCACGCCCATGCACTGATCGAACCGCCCGCATTCGCAGCGCGCGGTGCATCACCCTTTTCAAACAGCGCATGAATGCCATTTTTGAATCCGTCGTCAATGTCCGGATCCACATCACCGTAGTAGATCGTAATAAGTCCATAACCGCGGCTGACGATCTCCGGAACGGACCAGCGACTGGCCGATCCGCCGCGTGAGGACTCGCGCGCCTTGTGGTCTTCAATGCCCAGTTCCTTCCGGTTGAGAACCCATGATTCAGTGAGGTGAATGCGAGGATCCTTCTCGAGCATATGGTTGCCGTTAAAGTTGTAACCCATAAATGCGGGAACGGGTTCTGTGGCTCCGGCAGGCGTATAGATCAGAAGATCCATCTGCGGCCC
>JAGQQS010001199.1 GCA_020426105.1 Planctomycetaceae bacterium | reverse complement strand
TTCGTGAAAGGTGAACTGCGCTTTCGTTGCGCCATTCGACGGAGATCAAGCGGCCGAGGCATTTCGGGGGAATCCAGGTGAAATTAGGCGAATCGTTGCTGTACGCCCTCACAAGGCGTCTGTACCTCCGAAATATCGGACAGTCACAGGAGATGACGCAGGCCCTGGCCAGCGCTGATTCTTACGCCGACTATCGCCTGGAATGTCTGAACAAGGTACTGGCCGCCGCGCGTCAATACAACGTCCCCTGGCAGGACAAGGATGTACTCGATCTGGGGTGTTACAATGGAGCAATCAGTCAGGGTTACCTGAATTCCGGAGCCAGGTCAGTTATTGGGATTGATATTGATGAGCCGGCAGTTGTGAAGGCTCAACAAAAGTATTCAGATCCGCGATTGCAGTTTCGAGTCAGTGACACGCGCACATTTCCAGTCGATGATGCCTGTGTTGATACGATTTTTTCGTACGATGTTTTCGAACATGTTGAGAATCCCTCCGCTGTCCTCAGCGAATGTCACCGCGTGCTGCGGCCAGGCGGAAAACTGTTGATCGGCACCTGGGGCTGGTATCATCCGTTCGCACCGCATCTGTGGTCCACGATGCCGGTTCCGTGGGCGCATGTGTTGTTTTCTGAAAAGACGCTGCTCCGCACCTGCCGCCGCGTCTATCATTCCGACTGGTACCAACCCAACATGCACGATTTTGACCGGGATGGTAAGAGGATTCCGGATAAGTTTCTGGATGAAGAAATACCCAAAGATTACCTCAACAAGTACCTCGTCCGCGACTTTGAGCGTGTGTTTCGCGAGTCGCCACTCAGGTACAAAATCCATCCACAGCGATTCAGTTCCCGCTGGGCCGCATGGACGAGACCTCTGCTGGCCGTTCCGCTGGTGAAAGAATTCTTCACCGCGTATATCTGGGTCGTTCTTGAACGACCGCACAGCGCAACGCCATCAAGGGCGCCAAAGCGGCCTGAGCTTGTCACCCACTGACAGGTTTTATGGGCACCGGGAGCAGCACAAAATGTGCACGTCGCGAACCGGTGCCAGCATGACAACCACGACGGCATGAACCTAAGTCGAGCGGTTGAGTTCAGCGGCGCCGATCACGATAACGACGGCTGGCGCTGTTATTCGGAATTTGCTGAGCTGATGCCGAATCGCTGAAAACACTGTTGCCGGACGACAACCTTCCGCACTGCGGGATCTGCCATCCATTGATTTTCTCAATTGAACAGACAGTTAGCGGGCATTTTTATCCAACACGAATCCGTGACCTAGAGTTTTGCAAATTGCATCATTGTCTCTCACATGGTTAGTTGCTGACAGGTGTCAAGGATTCTGTATGAAGCCCGGACTAGTTTCACGTCCCGAACCAGGAACTCAACTGTCGGTCAAGGCCGCGGCGGAAAACAAACCGCGCTGCGTGCTGTTGGCCGGTAGTGCACGAGGCGGAACGTCCTGGGCGCTGAAAGTGCTGGATTCCCATCCCGCAGTGCAGGGCTGCCATGAACCATTTTATCAGCGAGGCAATGACCCACAGCTCGCGGCGTTGTACGACCGGATTAAGACTGGCCACGGTACACCGCAAGACACTGAATTTCTGACGCGAATGCTGATGAATTCATGTATGGAAACACATAAGCCGCCCTTCTTTCGCAAAAATTTTCTGAACACACCGGCATGGATGCGCACGGCGACATGGATGAGCGCCAAGGCCTGCAGGCCGATGAGTTCTGTATTCAGCTATCTGGCGTCTGCGGAACTCAATGAGCAGCATCGGATTGTGATTAAGAATCGTCCATTCCCATTACTTGATCGGATTCTTCAGGCTATCAGTGCTGACGCATTGATCCTGCTTCGCCACCCATGTGGTGTTGTAAGTTCGTGGCTCCGCGGAATTCGGATGGGGGTCATGCAGGGAATGAGTATCGAAGCCGACAAAGTCTGGATGCGATATTCAAGCTATCTGGAGCCGCTTGGTTTCTCAGAACACGAACTGAAATCGATGTCTCCCGCAGGTTTACTTGCTGTAAACTGGCTGGTGGATGCAGCTCTCGTTAGTCAGTATCAGGATTCGCCGTGGATGAAATCGCGGGTGATGGTCTATTGTGACCTTGTCCGTAATCCTGTTGAGGAATGGAATAAGGTCTTTGAGTGGCTGCATTTGCCATTTGATTCAGCCGTGCAGGACTTCCTGAGTCAGTCATCGAAACCAGCATTCGATATTCGCAAGCTGATGGGCCGCAAATACAGCTATTTTTCGGTTCAGCGCGGAGAAAAATCACCACTGGAATCGTGGCGGCAGGATCTGACAAAGGACGAAATCCGTGAAGTCATGTCCATTGTGACACCACATTTCCCCGTCGAAAGATACTGGCCGAATTCACTATCCTAGTTCCGAACTTGTTGGAGTTAAAACGATGATCAAAGCATTTCCGGGTATGAACACCATCGCATCCATGCTCAACAAGCCGGATCTGAAACGCAAAGCCAGTATCGCCTTGTCACGGATTCTGACGCAACTGGACATGCGGGATCTGCCATATGATACGGAGCTCAATGCCAATCGCCGCAATGACGTGACGCGGCATGTATCGATCGGTATCTGGTTAATTCCAATGGACTCCAACCAAAGTCCCTCCGCCGTGGACACCTCCTGCGCTCAGCCCGCCGTCACATGCGATTTGCGACGACAGGGAATCGGAGTGCTGGTACCGGCTCCGATAACGGCCACACGATTCCTGGTTGCGGTCGCGGATCTCGATGAAGTCTGGAGATTCTTTCTGGCGGAAGTTCGCCACCATTCACCGCGGCCCGGTGGCTGGTTTCAATTGGGGCTGGATGTTCTGAGAATTGTCGATCTGGAGCCACAACAGTCATCCGGCTTCAGAAATCGGACGACACGAGCCTCCGCGGCAAAGTCGTAAGCTGTTCTGCAGCGACAGAATATTATTCGAGCACATCGAACATTCGGGCCACCAGATCGTCGTCTGGCGGTGGCGTCATCCATGTGGTGACGGAACCGAGTAGTACTGACATGAGCAGGCCCCAGATTAAGGGATCGTACCCCAACAGAAAATATGGCCGAAATGACGTCTGCGCGCCGATCGGGGTCTGTGGTATCAGTCCGGCAACGCCGATCACA
>JAGQQS010001198.1:170-2434 GCA_020426105.1 Planctomycetaceae bacterium | reverse complement strand
GCACCATCATCTGGTCCGTGCCATGCGTCCCCAGTGACAGTAACGATGCACCAATCAGTCCAGCCAGAAATGTATTCGACTTGGTAAAGTTGATCCACAGGGAATACAGTCGAGACGCGTCAATTCCTGAATCAAAACAGGAAAGTTTGTTGTGAGCTTCGGCATATGTCATCATTTCCGTCCAGCCACCTGGCAGCCGCTGTATGATCAGGAGGAGCGCCACGATCCCGCCGCCCACATAAATCACCAACTGGATGCAGTCACTCCAGATAACCGCCTTCATTCCTCCCACAAACGTGTAAGCGATCGTGCAGATTCCTACGATCATGATACTCTGCGACAGCCCGATGCCCGAGACTTTTTCGACGACAATCCCGGCCAGGAAAAGTCGCAGTCCATCACCAAGGTTCCGTGTTACCAGAAAGATTACTGACGCTGTTTTCTGTGTCACGCCGCCAAAACGTTTGTGAAGCACTTCATAGGCGGTAAACAGCCGGCCTCTGAAATAGAGCGGAATCAAATGGGTCGCGACTATCACACGCCCGATACAAAACCCCAGCACGAGCTGCAGGAATTGCAGGTTGCCACCCTCAACAAATGCAGTTCCCGGAACACTCAAGAATGTTGCGGTGCTCGTTTCTGTTGCCACAATTGACCCAAGCACTGCCCACCAGGGAAGACTGCGACCTCCGAGCAGGTAATCGGAAACGTTCCGGTTACGGCGTCCGATCCAGAATCCGATACTCGTGAGAGCCGCCAGATACAACGCGACAATGGCCACATCTGTGTTCGAGATTCTGAGTGCGAGCAGCAAAGGTGTGAAATGTGTCAACATGCAGCTCGAACAATCGTATGAAGTGATGTTGCCTGAAGTGCCAACGACAAAAGCTCAGAGATCCATGAAACGCGGTGGACGCTTTTCAGTAAAAGCAGCGATTCCTTCCTGCGCGTCCCGCAGTTCAAGACACCGCAGATAGGCCTCTGTATCAGCCCGATGCGCTACTTTCGGTTGCGATCCTTCATCGAGATGTATCAAACGCTTTGTTTCCCGCAAAGCAACTGCCGGCATTTGCAGCAATTTCTCTGCCAGCTGGAGACCACGATGCATCAAACTCACGCCGGAGACAAGTTCGCTCGCGAGTCCCCATTCCAGAGCTTTGGCCGCAGTAATCGGCTCGCCTGTCATACACATTTCCAGAGCCCGCGCCTTTCCAATCAACGCCGTGAGCTGCGCGATCCCATAACCCGGAGGCCAGCCAAGCCGGATCTCCGGCATTGCGAATCGAGCCGCATGGCTGACGATACGCAGATCTGCTGAGTACGCTGCGACGCAACCCGCCCCAAAGGCATCGCCGTTGACAAGGGCAATCACAGGCTGTGGCAGTCGTTCGAATGCAAGATACATTTCTGCCTGACGGTGGCTGAGTGCCCGTGCTGTCTCCAGGGAAAGCGACCTGAGTTCCTTGACGTCATCACCCGCACAGAATGCTGAGCCAGCCCCTGTCAGAAGTACAACCCGCACTTCCTGCGGATGCCCCAGCAGCCACGCTACGACTTGTTCGATATCCGTGGTCATTTGCGAATTCACGGCGTTCAACGACTTCGGCCGATTCAGTGTGACCGTGGCAATGCGATTCACCACCTGCACCATCAGCGTTTGAAAGTCCGGCATCGAGCCGGTATCTGCAGCAAGATTCATCGCGTACCCTTCGGAGTTCGACAGTTTGGCAAGGTTCTCGACCAGTCTGCTGACGTCGATGATCGCGCGGGTGTGTGTCCCCTTTCCGATCAGTCGGCTACCCGCATACGCCTCCACCACAAAGCTGATGCGGCGCCCGTCCACAGTCGAGACGCGCGCAACGCCAGTCACCTGCGTACCAATTGCGGCGCCGCCCAGATGTTCGATGTTGACTCCAATACCGACCGACTCTTCGCCGCTTTCCAGAAATGGACGTAACGCTTCCCGAGCTGCGCGTTCCATCAGCAGGATCATGTTCGGCGTCGAAAACACCGTCGCGCGCGAATCGCCTCCCAGCGTAATTACCATAGAAGCATCAACGTTCCAGATAAGTTGACCTGCGTCTCCTGTCTTCAAGCCGGGTTTCATAAGGTGCGTCATTCAGTAACGGATTTATACAGGACAGTCTGGCCTGAAGATCTGCAATCGCCGCAAGTCGCTTAACCGCAACGCCGTTGGCCTGCGCGACAGGAGGTATGGTATACCGTTGATTAGGCGGCGGAAACCCGCCCGGCTCAGAGGATTT
>JAGQQS010001198.1:0-160 GCA_020426105.1 Planctomycetaceae bacterium | reverse complement strand
TGCACGAATTCGCGCAGACACTTCAAGATGTATGCCTTTGGGACACTATTGGCAACCAAGGCTGATGAAGCTTAACGAATGTCATGCTGGTCCGCAAAACGATGTGTCATACTGAGGGTGCGCGCAGTAGTGATAGATGTAGGCCGGACCGAGCGAAGCG
>JAGQQS010001197.1 GCA_020426105.1 Planctomycetaceae bacterium | reverse complement strand
CGCCGATGGCTGAGTACGAGTACGATCAAGATTATGAGTAACCGTTCAAGGCCGAAGGCTGGGCTGATGACGGGTTAGGGAATTGAAAAAGTTAAATTGCAAACTGAAAAATGCCAATTGTTGCTGGGGATTTTGCATTTTTCAGTCCTCATTTTAGAATTTGCAATCCGTCGCTGGGCTAGCGGAATTCCGTATTGCGTGTGGTGCACAGTTCTTAGGATTTTCATCAGCCCAGCCGAAGGCCGTGAACGGTTACCTATTCGGATACTCGATGAATCGGGCTTGCTGGCCTGTGCGGCCTATGTCGATCTCAATCCCATTCGCGCCGCGTTGGCCGAGACGCTCGAAGCAAGCGAGTACACTTCAGTCCAGCGTCGTTTCACACGCGGCCACGAACTCGCGAATTATTGAGCGTTTAGGTTTCATCGCTCAATCGTCTCGTGCTGGCATTCCGGAGCTCGTGCCTTTTCCTCAGCGTGCTGTCAGAATCACTCGATCAATTCAAGTAGGTACGACGGACGTTCTTTCATCATCAACGCTGCATGACTGTAGAATGGATAGACGCTCCATTCGACACAGGTGATCAAATCCGGTTTGCCATCTCCGTCGAAATCGCCGGGCCAGGGGTGCGGGCCGTGGCTAGTGATACTGATCGCCTCTCCAAAACAACGCATCGTGACCGGTTCGGCAAAGCGAGGAACGGTTTTAGTGCCAACATTGCGAAGCAGATATATGCTGCCACCATCCTTCGTTCCGTTCCGGGAACCAGCGACGCTGTAGATCAGATCTTGCAATCCGTCCTCATCCCAGTCGATTGCTCGAAATGATTCTGTCCAGTGCGACCGACGACTGACGATGGCGTCACTGATCGGCGTGCCATCTTCCAATTGCAGTTCCTGATCTGCTCGAAGGCGCAATGTTTGGTCGTTGTGTCTGTATTGGACGAAGAGTTTCGCAACCGGCCTTTCGCCACTGTGCGTCACCAGATCCATCAGTCCGTCGCCATTGAAGTCGGCCAGAGCTGCACCCGTTCGCCACATGAAGGGCTGTTCCTTTTCGAAGGGATAAACTCCGTTATTTGATTTCGGATCACTGGCTCGCGAAGCCGAGAGGCTGAGAAGGTCAGGCGAGTCCGGGAAATCATCGCATTCGATCTGCTGTCGCGGCCCGAACCTGGGTGATCTGGGCGACCCAATGTTGCGATACCAGAAGATGCGGTTCGTTTCGTTGGGACACACCAGATCCCGCACTCCGTCACCGTCCCAATCGACAAAGTCCGGATACGAATAGCCCATGTCATGCCAGTTATGTGGCTCGCCAAGAATTTCATTTCGCACGAAGCGGATCGGCTTTCCCTCTGAAAGGATAAGCGTTGGTTCTT
>JAGQQS010001196.1 GCA_020426105.1 Planctomycetaceae bacterium | reverse complement strand
ACGTGGTTCCTGACCCCTATTCTGACACTATTGGCGTTTGAGCAGGACTTGCAGAATCGCCTGATTCGCGTCCGGAAATTTCAGTGACGCCAGCTCTTCCACGCTGATCCAGCGAAATGGTTTCTCCGGATTGGCCAGATCCGGCAGGCAGGGGCTGAGCCCGCACCGCCAGAAATGAAGCTCGACATCACCGTGTGGATACGAGTGCTCAATCGTGGCGAGATGATCGCGGGGAACGACGAGCAATCCGGTTTCTTCCTGACATTCACGGACCGCGCAGGATCGGGGCGTCTCATCGTGTTCACATTTGCCTCCCGGAAATTCTGCCAGTCCGGGCAGAGGAACATTTGCAGCACGCTGTCCGACCAGAATTTTTCCGGCCGATTCAACAACTGCGATACCGATTCTTGTCGCCAGTTTCATGGGAAATGTTTTCAGAATATTCAGAAACGGTCGTTCGTCAGTGAAAAAGGAGGCTCAACCCGCGCAACTGCAATCGCTTCCAGCAATTCTTCACCATGCTGAGTCAGTAAGCGTCGGGCATCCCGCAGAACGGGCAGACAGTCGGCATTCAGCGCTGGAAGCGTGACGCGCTGCATGACCTGACTCAAACGCCGCAACAGCAGTGGATCGTCAGAATAGTCGTAGAGAAACCGGGATGACCGAAACAGGTTCACAAATCCGGCAAGTTCATATGTTGACCGCGCCGCCACCAGATTAACGACTTCCTGAATCTGCTGAGCTGACACGTGTGACAATGCCGTGTAGTAATCGTCCAATACCTCCGGGATCTGCTGCGCGATAAAATCGTCCAGCAACAATTCAATGACGATATGTCCCAGCAGCGGTGGCCGATGATCGAATCGATCAGGCATGATGCGGCGAAACCGTCCGGATAACTCCGATTCAAGCATGATGAACCGTACTGAACGATGAAACAAATCGTCATCGTGCAGATGCTGCAGCATGCCTTCGGCAATCATTCGATGATCTTCTGTCAGTTCCCCCATGCGTGCCAAAATTCCGCGACTGCGGACACGCACACGGCGATCTGCCACGCTCAACCAGTCGGGGACTGCTGTGCCAGCCACCATTAAGGGCGAATCCAGAAAACGAAATCCATGGGCAAGATAATTCATGGAGGAATTTGAATAGCTTTCACAGATTTCTGGAAGACCGATCGCTTTCGAATTTATTACAATCTGTGATTCCTCCTGCCGGTTTCTGAATTCACCACAATCCACGCGGAATATCCCGAAAGACATGTCAAACGATGCACCGTGGCTTGTGCCGCAATGGGTGGCACACACGCAGATTATGCTCGATTCCTTTCAGCTTTTTGTCGGTCGTGAGCTGATTCCACGCACGGGCCATCCGGACGAAGACGCGAGACACGTCTTTCAGGCGCCGTTTGTGGTCGTGTCGCATGGCACTGAGGAAGATCCGATTCTGAACTACGGAAATCAGACCGCACTGACGTTGTGGGAAATGGATATTCCCTCATTCACAAGCACGCCGTCGCGTCTGACCGCAGAACCAATACATCGCGACGAGCGTGCTCGACTCATGTCTCGCGCTGCCCGCGACGGTTTTGTCGATGACTACCGTGGCGTCCGCATCAGCAGCACTGGCCGACGTTTCCTGATCGAACAGGCAATCATCTGGAATCTGGTGGACAAAGTGGGAACACGAGTGGGGCAGGCGGCAACATTTTCAGACTGGAAAACATTGTAAGGTAATGTTTCATGAGCGATGGTCGGCCGTTTTACTGCAGGTTCACTCGGGCCAACGTCTGATGTTGACTTACTTCGCGGATAATTTCAGGTGTTTGTCGTCCAGCTTGCCGCAGGACCACAGCAGACCGCGAGTCACAAGATCCAGGTAACGCCCGTCAGCCACGGTTTCATTGTTGTGTCCCAATGTTGTGGCGAAGACTTTGGTCTTTCCCCGATAGGCATTTGTCCACACAACGACCGCATCTTTTGAGTTTTCCTGTTTGCCCACAGCGAGAGCACTGGCAGATTCCAACAGTTTGTCTTCGCTGTTGTTGTAGAGTTCTTCATTGACCGTTGTCCAGTTCGCCAGTCCCCTCGTGACAGCTTGCTCCGGGACCACAAAGCTGATGTTAATCGGGGTCTGCCGTCCATGTCCTGTAGACTGCAGGCCGGTAAATTCGAACCACGGTGTCACCGTTTTGGGATACCCCTCACTGCGGTAACTGTGCATCCCGCAATGCAGCAGCACTGCCGGTAAACCCTGACGATGTGGCTCAAGAATTCGATCGATAATTGCCAGGTCTTTGACATCGGACGAGCACTCATCGTGAATCACGACGTCAAAGCCTTTTGCCCAGTCGGCATTTTCGTACACCGGATTCAAATGCGACGTCGTCGTGTCCGGGTCGTAGGCAATGGTCACTTCCACATGAGCCCTCGCGGCGATGCCTTTCGCGAGGAGATCCTTCTGCGTATTGTAGTCGTGACAGCAGCCACCAAGGACGAGCAACGCTTTGACAGGCTTGACATCTTCGGTTCGTGCGATGTCTGCTGATATGATGACTGCACACAAGGCCAGGACGACAGCGCGAAACTCAGGAAACGAACAATTTGGCATCCGACGACCTCCGCTAAAAGTGGGAACTCAGGAACACAGTTGGGTTGATTGTTGTCTGAAGCCTAACGTTCATTGCTTAGCAGGAACGCGATCACATCGGCAATTTCCTGTTGCGTCAGCGCGGTTGCAAATCCGTTGGGCATCGGAGAAACGCTCGATGGCACGATCTCTGCGATGTCAGTGCGGGCGATGTGGTGCGTTTTCTGGGCATCGAC
>JAGQQS010001195.1 GCA_020426105.1 Planctomycetaceae bacterium | reverse complement strand
ACATCAACCCCCAGTTCGACCAAAGCGCGAGCGACTTCCAGCTTTTCTCGGGTGTTCATGCTGCAGCCGGGAGACTGTTCGCCATCTCGCAGGGTGGTGTCAAAAATGATGATCTGGTCGCCGGTCATTGAATTGGCTCCGGGGTGGAGGTACTACCTGAACTCAGAGGTTTAGACAAAGAAACAGTCTCTCTGAACCCAACAAAAAAAGCCCTGAGGAATCCTCAGGGCTGAAAAATCGGTCACAATGCATGACGTACCTGAGGCGAACTTCACAGGGGAAGTAATAGCAGGCTCAGGCTTGTCAGCAAATTGTTCATTGATCAAAACATCAAATCAGTGAGATGGAACTGCCGCTGTTTACGCGACTTGTGGGAGATTACACGTGCAGAGCCCGATCGTCAACGACAGGTTCGCTCTTCCGATCGCAAAAACAGGCAATTTTCCGAAGACAGAACGGAACCAGCTTGTTAGATTCCGTTTTGGCGTCACCCACAAGGAAGCTGGGCAAACTGTGATCGGGAATCACCCGGTCCTGAATTTCATCGAATCAGGGAGGCAATCGATGGCTAAATTGATCGTATTGATGCTTGCATCCGGCCTGTTTTTCTCTGTGGGCCTGATCGCCGGTCAACGCCTTTCAAGTTCCAACGAAACGACACACGAACGTGGTACGACCAGGAGTCAGTCTGTAAGATATTCAGGCTCCTCGGGCACCGCATTCAGGACAGCAGACGTCGACGTCGCTTCAACTGTTGACAACTCCAATCTGCATTCGCTGGTCAGCAGCACATCGGTGCTCCCGGCTGAAGATCTCGCATCCACCGAACGTACCGGCCCAGCATCTGAAGTTCAATTGCAGCAGGGGGCAACCGGCGCACAGCGCGCGTCAATCCTGAAGTTGATCCAGCAGCGTTTCCCTGACACAGACGCAGCTGTTGCTGAGATCTGGGCTGACACTTACGCCGAGATGGATCTGGACGAGGTGACTTTCATTCTCGAGCAGAAGCACAGGATCTCATCGGGACTTGGCGCCGCAGTCACGTTGCCGCCAAATAATTCAGTCGCTGCAATTCCTGAGTCCCTGAAATCAACTCCGGAGCCCGCTGTGAGCAGTGCTATCCGCATCGTGGAGACGAATTTGAGCTCTGCATATGCGTTGGGTTTCTGTCGAATGGCTGTATTTCCCGAAGCCAGCAGCCAATCGGGAGTGGCAGTGACTGCCACGGGGGAAGAACCTGAGCCGACAAGTTTTCGCTGTTTCCAGCCGGGGCCGCTCATTCCGTCTCCGATCGCGACTCATGTGGCACTGTCAAAATCTGATTCGTCCATGTTTTGTCTGGAAAACAATCGTGTGACTCGCCGCGGCGATTTTCAGCTACTCACGGATCGCCGACTTGGCATCATTACCAGCCACGGAGAATTTGCTGCCGTCGAATCCACACCGATTCCAGAGGATGCGGTCAGGATTCGTATTACGATGAACGGGACCATTCAGTATCAAATCGCGGAGGGTGAAGTGCGTGAATCAGGCCGCATTTCAGTTTGTACTATGAACAATTTCTCGGAATTGCAGTCCGCGGATGGCATGATCTTTGAGATGATGAATCCCGACGATGGTATAATTCACGGCGACGCCGCCGGTCTGCTGGTGACACATTGTCTCGAGCAATCGAATGTCGACCGAATTTACGAAAATTCACTTTTGCAGCATTTGAAATCACAGCTTCTGACGTCGTATTGAGGAATATCCGAATTTTGGACAACCCTTTGAGGGTTCGAGACTGTTTGGCAATTTATTCTGTGAGGTTCATGATGCTTCAGCTTCCCATACTTGTTCGAGTGCTGGCCGGATGCCTTCTGTTCATGCCCGGAAACGTCGGCCTTCGAGCAGACGACAATGTGGTCACGGAGACGTCGAAAATTGACGATCCAAATGTGAAGTTGACTGCAGGGACGTGGAAGGACGTGGATGCTTTGATCCGGCAGAATTCCGGGAAACTTGTCGTCGTCGATATCTGGTCGATGTCCTGCCTGCCGTGTATGACAGAGTTTCCTCATCTGGTGGAGCTGCAGCGAACGCACGGAGACAGAATTGCCTGCATCAGCTTTAACGTTGACTATGTGGGGATTAAGTCCCGCCCGGCGAGTATGTACGAAAAGAAGGTGCAGGAATTTCTGCAGAAACATAAAGCGATCTGCACGAACATCCTGTCGACCGTACCATCGGACGAAATCTTTGAAAGTCTGGAACTTGCTTCAATACCAGCGGTATACGTTTATGGGACCGACGGAAAGCTCTTGAAACGCTTCGACGACAGTCTGCTCGTGGACGGCAAAGAAGAAGCCTTCACCTACAAGGAAGATATCAATCCATTCGTTGAGCAGCAGTTGAAGTGAGCAGGTCAGAATGAGTCTCATTCGAATTCGCTGACAGCACGCGGATTGGACCGTTTACTTTTCAACTTGAGTATCGTGGGACGATTGGCGACATCCCGGTGGCAGTCGCTCCGGCAGCCGGGCAAGCCACGCGATGAATTCGGTCAGGAGCGAAACCGATCTCTCAGCGTTTTCCTCCCTGATGACGTCCAAGTGCTCGAGCCCGCCACCGAGTATCGATTCAAAACAAGAGTTTTTCGAGACAGGGGCAAACTCTGCGTTCGGCGTTTCTGTATTATTCGTGGCAATGTATCCGCCTTTTCCGATGACAATTGTGCCACGCATATTCGAGCTCCATATGCGGGGCAACGAGTACTTCTAAATCGTACGCTTCGATCAGCGGCCGGTATGACCAAGCTGGTTAGGAATGTTGATCAAGTCGAGCGGAATGACCGTGCGAGGAACATGGCTCATTTGCCCGCCGCTAAGGACTTTCCGGGGGTGCTTCTCTGCCCAGCTCAAAATCGCGTCTTCTTCCACTTTCGTATCGACTTCACCGTAAATATTGTCGATCGCAACCGGCA
>JAGQQS010001194.1 GCA_020426105.1 Planctomycetaceae bacterium | reverse complement strand
AAATGCTTCACAAAAATGCTTCACAGCGTTGCCCTGCAGGGGGCGCACGTCATCCGGCCACGAGGAGTTCAGGAACACTCGTTGGCGTACAACTTCCGATTTTTTACCCAATTTCCGCACGACAACGCTCGTTCTGACGGTTGTAAGGGGCAGTCACCGCTGTTAACTCTGCACCGGCTGAAATTTCCGCGGATGTTCCAGACCGCTGCTGCCATGCTGGCCGAGCGAGGGTAAAATAGTCTCAGGATATCTTCTGACCATTTTTATTGTTGCACTCGACATATGAACCCCATCAACTCTGACGTTCGTGACCGGCTGACCGAAACATCACAAACTCACCTGCTGCGGTTTCTGAGCGAACTCTCGACCTCCGAGCAGGAATCACTGCTGCATCAAATCGGGAAGACCGATTTGAGATTGCTGCGTCAGATCTGGAAGGCATCCACAAACGACGGCTCGCCGATAGATGCTGCGGCCAGAATTACTGCGGCTCGAAGTCCAGGAAAGGTCGTGCGACAGCCGGTATCGGCAGCCGATTCTGAGCGCTGGAAGCAGGCAACTCAAGTCGGCGAAAATGAACTGCGGGAGGGCCGTGTCGCGGTCATCACGGTCGCTGGAGGGCAGGGGAGTCGCCTGGGCTTTGATCACCCCAAAGGCATGTTTCCCATCGGCCCAAAGACAGATCGTACCTTGTTTCAGATTTTCGCCGAGCAGATTCTGGCGCGACGACAGCGTTATCATACCGCGATTCCCTGGCTGATCATGACCAGCGACGCGACTCACGCTGAAACTCACACGTTCCTGGAAGAGCACAACTATTTTAATCTCGGTCAGGACTCCGTGTATCTGTTTCAACAAGGGAGCCTGCCCGCACTCGATGCCGCATCCGGTCGGATTCTCATGAGCAGTCGCAGCGAACTGGCGCTGTCTCCGGACGGACACGGTGGACTCGTTGCGGCCCTCGCCAGCGCGGGATTACTAAATCTGTTGTCACAGCACAACATTCGGCATTTGTTTTATCATCAGATCGACAACCCTACGGTGATCCTGTGCGATCCCGCGCTGCTCGGGTTTCACGCTCAGCAGCGGTCACAATTGACAACCAACGTGGTCCGCAAGGAGAGTCCGGCGGAACGGATGGGCGTGCTGGTGGATATTAACGGCCGCACGGAGATCGTCGAATACAGCGAGTTAACCCCCGAGCAGGCCGCCTGCTGCGACGAAAACGGTGAATGGATTTTCTGGGCCGGAAACACGGCCATCCATATCTTCGACCGCGAGTTTTTGGAACAACTGGCAGCCGACGAGAGTCAGCTGCCGCTGCATGTGGCCCGAAAAAATGTCGGATTCATGGACGATCGCGGCGAGATCGTCCGTCCCGATGATCCCGCAAACCCGAATGCGATCAAGCTGGAAAAATTTATCTTCGACGCGCTGCCCATTGCCGAGCGAACTCTGATCGTCGAGGGCAATCGCAGCCGGGAATTCAACCCGGTCAAAAACCGGAGCGGCGCCGATTCTCCCGATACCTCGCGGGCCGCATTATCACGGATCGGACGAGAATGGCTGGCTGCGGCCGGATACGAAGTGCCTGCCGATCAGCCTGTCGAGATCAGCCCGCTGCAGGCCCTGGATGCTGAGGAGTTGACCGCCAGGCTGAAATCAGGAGCTGTCAGACTCGCCGATCTCTGAGCACTGACGGTTCCGGTCGCCCGTGTTGAGTTTCGGGAATAAGTTCTGACCGACCTCTGAACTTGCCAGCTGTCGATTTAAGCCCCCGTAAGTTCACCGCAGGGGATCGCAGGGCTTTTGCGTTAGAAAATCACCGCGATTTCGTAGCGCAAAAGCGCTGTGAACCCACGGGACGAGCCCGTGGGCGACTCAATCGACAGCTTGCGAGCGCGCAGGCTACACAATCTAC
>JAGQQS010001193.1 GCA_020426105.1 Planctomycetaceae bacterium | reverse complement strand
GTGACGCTTTGTGGCTCGCAAAAAAGACTGCAGGCGCGATACCGGAAATGTAATTCTTGCCAGCCACAAAAACCCACAAAAGACACAAAGAATTCGCAACGCGGCCGGGCAAGTTCTGTTTTCCCGAACATCGCCGGGCACGCTCTGGTTCAGCCAGGGTAGAATTTAAGAGCCGCTCGTCCCATGCTGACCACACACGTTGCGTCACGCGGCCTTCTGACCTCGTTGATGTTCCCCTCGGATCAATAGAATGTCCCCTTCTTTTTGGGCGCTCATCAGGGACGAACCGGCCGACAACGGGTCGGATCAGGAAAACTGATTAGGAACGGAATACTTTGTTTTTACGGGAGTCTGTTCCTGTCACCTTCAGTCTCCCTCAGGTTCCTCGTTTCACCCGTTTGCAGAACTCGCCGATCAGCCGCTGGCGGGTTGTATTGTTGACTGGGCGAAATGAGGTTTGAGCAACCGAGATCAGCAGTTCTTTGTCTCCGTCCCTGAATCGAGCGATGATTTGAGCGACCCAGAGCTGCATCGTGCGGGCTTGATCAACCGGAGAAAAGAAACACTGTGGTTCACATACTCTGATCGAATCAAACGGGATAACATATCGATCAATGTCGCCTTCAAGCAGTAGGCGTTTTCCCATACTGTCAAACGAGAGCAGCAGCAGATCAGACGACATCACCAGTTTCACTTTCTGAAAGCTGTCGCGTGGAATGATCGACACGTACCTACTCTCCGGATCGCGAGGATCGACGATCACTCCAGGGCGACCGGAGAGTTCCGAACGAAGTCGGGACTCAACCCAACGGTTGCCGTAGACGCTCAAACACCATTGTGATGTGTAAAGTCCCCACGCAATGCCTGCGACACCCACAACAATCAGACTGATTCCTGCAAAAAGCTGCTCCTTCTCAATTTGAAATCCACCAAACACGGCCATGCCCAGGCCGCCCAGCAGGAAGGCGACCGGAATAAGATCATGCAGATTGACGATCCATGGATAAGCCCGTGTTCGAACAACCTGACGATACGGTTCCGGAACCGGCACGACTTCCGCTAATCCATAGCGAGCATGATTTTCAGTGCGCTGAGCTCGCACAGCTACCAGGTTGTCATCCGAAGGGGATGTTTTCGTGATCGAAGCGAATAGCGGAAAAACCTGTGAGACAGCAGATATTTCCCTGGGATTAATCTCAACCTGTCGCAACAGTTGAATCTGCATCTTTCCCGGCACGTACCACGGTTTGTGGCTGCGAAAATCACTGACGGATAAATAGACCGGATGCTTCGACATTGTTCCGTCGATGTTGCGAACATATTCCAGTGTTAGGTGACAAGCCTGTTGTATCGAACCAGCCGGAGCAGTCGCCAGAAACGTCGAAATACTTCCATTGTCCAGCGCTGTGACCAACGGTATTCCTGAGAAGGGAGCTAACAATGCCGTTTCGCGTTGATACCACTGATTTGTTTCCTGACAGAACGCTCTTCGAGACCGGGTCCAGCCCGTGATCATTGGCAATGCGGCCAGGAAACCAAGTTCGATGATTGCCCCGAATGAGTTCATCACCAGCGATGGCTCTCTGTGCTTCTCGAGTTGAGGTCGTCCGACATCAACCTGCGAGTCATTCTTCAATCGAAACATGATGTAGTCGGGTAGCGTCGTGACGCCTGGCAAGATCTGAAACCCCAGGAGAAAGCAGAGGGAAAAATAGTAGGATGCCAGAAATGCGATCACTCCGCTGATTGCACCCAGCAATCCGGCGAGCCAGGCATTCCGACACTTTCCAAACTGGACCCACAGGAAAACACCCCCGCTGACGAAACCACTCGCAACGATGGGCAACAGGATTACTAAGTACCAGTTCCAGTGCAGCATCAATGCAAGGAATAGACCTGCCGACAGTGAGACGAAACCCAGAAACGGAAACGCAGCGATAAGAGTGGTCAGCGGAACGTGTTGATCCGACCGGTAGACGCGGCGTTGGCCGCTCAGTTGGTTCGACATCAAAAATGCTCCTTTCGCAGCACTGGTTTGATCCAGCGGAATTTCCGGTCGATACGAGTTGCCGCCTCGCTATTGGAAGGTATTTGCCATCGCGATTCAAACGATTGCTCCTGCGGTTGGTGTTGGAGGAGACTCTTCACACACAACCTTGTCAAAAGCGATGAAACACGGCGCGCCGAAACCTTATTTTCGCAATTCGTACTCTTTGATCTTCCGATACAGAGTACGTTCTCCGATTTCGAGCATTTTGGACGCTTCTTCGCGGTTACCGTCGGTCAGATCGAGTGCGCGCTGGATGTAGTATTTTTCCACTTCGGTCATCGGCCTGCCGATCAACGCATCCGCGCCCGACGGCATTTCCTCGTCGGTATCCGGTAACTGATCTTTGACCAGCGCGGCGATTTCCGGTGGCAGTCCGTCGATGTCGAGTACGCCGTCGTTGTCCAGCACCAGCATGCGTTCGATCGTGTTTCGCAATTGACGAATGTTGCCCGGCCACTGATACGCGAGCAGAGCCTTGCGCGCGGCGCGCGAGAATCCCTGAGCATCGCGGCCGGTGCGCTTCGTCAGGTCCCGCAGGAAGTGTTCCATCAGGAGCGGAATATCGCCCGCACGTTCACGTAACGGCGGCAAATTGATCGAGACGACGTTGATGCGATAGTAGAGGTCTTCGCGGAACTTGCCTTCCTGCACAAACTTCTGGAGATCGGCATTGGTTGCTGCTACCAGGCGGACGTTGATGGGCAATTCGTCGTTGGCGCCCAGCCGAGTGATCTTGCGTTCCTCCAGCACACGCAGCAGTTTTACCTGAGTATCCATCGGCATTTCGCCAACTTCATCCAGGAACAATGTGCCTCCATTGGCATGTTCAAACTTACCAATACGGCGCCCCATCGCCCCGGTGAATGCGCCGGCTTCGTGACCAAACAATTCGCTTTCCAGAATACTGTCGGGTAACGCAGAAATGTTCAGCGGCACAAACGGTTTGTTTTTGCGAGGACTGTTCTGATGCAGCGCGCGGGCGACGAGTTCTTTGCCGGTGCCGTTTTCGCCGTGGATCAGGACGGTGCTGTCGGTCGGCGCCACGCTCTTCAGAATATCGATGATGTTGTGCATCTGTGGACTGTTGCCCACGACGCCCTCAAAGCCAAA
>JAGQQS010001192.1 GCA_020426105.1 Planctomycetaceae bacterium | reverse complement strand
CTTTCGGAAATGGACCAGCGCCTGATCAATGAACAGCTCCAGGTACGGCCACAACGACTCCTTGCGAAGATAGCGTTTCGGCCCGAACGGAATTCGCACAAGCCTCGCCTTCTCCCCAATTCGCTCTTCGAGCTGTGCGTACTGTGCGTCGACTCGACGATCGATCACCTGTCGCGTAATTAACTCGACTTCGCGAACTTCATCGCGCCTCCCAAGTTCCTCCGCCAGTTCGAGAACATAGCGGGTTTGACCGCCAGTGTCAGAGTCGCGGCCCAGTTCAGGTTCATGCACACGGATCAAACCGTGAAGACTTAAGAGCGTGATCTTCAAACCATTACCCGTCGACACGGTTGGTGGTTCCTTTCGATCTGTTTTCATCCGACAGCTCAGAATTCTG
Organism: Planctomycetaceae bacterium; assembly: GCA_020426105.1. Taxonomy (GTDB): domain Bacteria; phylum Planctomycetota; class Planctomycetia; order Planctomycetales; family Planctomycetaceae; genus SXXK01. The sequence goes on along the minus strand of JAGQQS010001192.1, from coordinate 2,683 downwards.
GCCACGGCCAGTTCTGCATCGAACGTCTGACTCGAAGCTCAACCCATTATTAACTTGAGTCGCTCACTGTCAGAAGTAGGTAAGAGCGGGATTTTGATGTGCGCGATGGACCCGACTGATCAGCTGGCACTGTCGCGCACTTTCAAAAGCCGTTTTAGACACGCGAGTCCATTTGACCAGCATCTGGACCTGTCGATCTGAAAAGAAAACCAGTTAATTCGACAAATCACAGATCCGGGGTGAACATCTATCCCCAAAACACACGCCGCGGATGCCGGCCCGGTTGATGGAGAATCTCCCCTGCTGCCGAGGCCACGGCATTTCATGAGCGATCTTCTACTTCACCCAAATCGACTTGATATTGGTGAATTCTCGGATCCCAAACGCACTCAACTCCCGACCGTAACCAGAATCCTTGACACCACCAAAAGGCATCCTCGGATCAGACTTAGTGACTTCATTCACGAAGACTGACCCTGATTCCAACTGCGGCAGAAGGTCAGAGACACGATCGACGTCTGCCGTCCAGATGCTGGCCCCCAATCCGAATCTTGACTGATTTGCGAGATGAATGGCCCGTTCGGCTGTGTCGAAAGGAGTCACAGCCGCAACGGGTCCGAACAGTTCTTCATCGAATGCAACCATGCCCGGAGTCACATTTGAAAGCACCGAGCAGGGATAAAAAGCCCCGGCGCCGTCCGGAATCCTGCCCCCCAGACGTAATTCTGATCCCTGCCGGATTGACTGCTGTACCTGCTTATGAAGTTCATCCCGCAAGTCACGTCGTGCCTGCGGTCCGAGCTGCGTTGATTCGAGCAGTGGATCGCCAGGCGTCAGCTTTTCCATCCCTTCAATCATGGCCTCCACGAATTCATTGTAGATCCGCTCATGAACCAGAAAACGCTTGGCCGCGATGCAACTCTGGCCGCTGTTCATGGTTCTCGCCGCAACCGCAGCCTCTGCTGTGGACAGGATGTCAGCATCCTCAAGAACAATAAATGGGTCTGAGCCCCCAAGTTCCAGTACGCATTTTTTGAGATGCTGTCCTGCATTTGCAGCAACGCTGCGTCCAGCACTTTCGCTGCCGGTCAACGTGACCGCTCTTACTTCCCGGCGAGCAAGCACGTCGGGCACTTGTTTTGAACCGATCAGCAAAGATTGAAAAGCATCCTCCATCACTCCTGCATCGGTAAAGATTCTCTGTATGGCCAACGAACAACCCGTCACGTTCGAAGCATGCTTCAGCAGTGCGGTATTGCCTGCCATCAATGCGGGAGCAGCAAAACGAAACACCTGCCAGAACGGAAAATTCCAGGGCATGACCGCGAGAATGACACCTAAAGGGTCATAGCGGATGTAGCTTCGAGTTGCGTCTGTGGGGACAAATTCCGGCTGCAGAAACCTAGGCCCCTGCTCTGCATAAAAATCGCATAAGACAGCACACTTCTCGATCTCTGATTCCGCCTGTGCGATCGGCTTGCCCATCTCCAACGTCATCAGTCGGGAATTCTCCTCCTTCGATTCCCGAAGTTGCCCTGCCAGTGACCGCAGCAATTCCGTTCGCTGCTCGATGCCAACCGACTTCCAGCCTATAAACGCCGCTTGAGCCCGATCGATGCGTTGCCGGATCTGTTCCCCTGTCAACACTTCATACTCCGCCAACAGATCGCGAGTATGAGCGTTCAGCGTGGTGATCAACTTGTGAGACATGGAATTCTCCCTGCAGGTATCAATAAGGTTCTCCATCGCCACACCTCGTCCGCGGACGAAACGCCGATGGATTCAAGTTATGCAATTTCGCCGTCGCCGCAAAGCGTCTTCAACGCCATCAAGTTGACGGCAGACAGTTGATTCGACGGTTTTGAAATCGGTCTCCGGCTGGATTGTAGACTCACCCGCAGGAAACGTGCACATCAGCACAGGAGCACGTAGGGAAAGGATCTTCTGGTAACATCAAAAACCGAATGTCATGACGCAACATTTCAGTCTCAAGTGGGAGAAATAACACAAACGCTCATTTTCTGATTAAAACAGCAGCTATTTTCCCAGGGCGAGATGCACGGCATCGATAAGAGACTTCACAGTCGCAACATTGGCACGATCCTTGCAATTATCAGCGTTTCACAAACCTTTAGGTATAAGTGACAGGCCACCTTACACATGCTGCGCTGGCCAGCAGTCCATATCATTCGTGTCGCAGGGCACGAAGGTCGACATAGCTTTGATGGATACGATGCCATCAGGCCATGCATTGACAGTGATATATTCTCTTTATTTATCGTTACGCGCTCAATAACAACAGTAGTCCATTTCAAGCTAAGGAGAGAACGATGTTCACCACGATTCGAATGGCGGCCTGTGCGTTGACTTTCGTCATTGCAACGGCAGCTTTAGCGGATGTCTATTGTGCCCGATGCCGGTGCACAGTCCACGTCAATCACGACACAGACTGCCCGATCTGTGGCCAGCACCTGCATTTCGGCGGTGGAGGCGGCGGGGGTGGGGGCATGGGCGACCCTGGTTTTCAACTGGGGTTGTTCCTGTATCAGGCTGGCCCCGAAGTGAAGGTATCGCGAGCAACGGGAGCCTCTGCGGGAGTCTTCTACCCCAATGACACGCTTGTACAGGGCGGGTTTTATGACACGCGTACGGGCATTAAATATAAAATCTGGATCAGCGTTGT
>JAGQQS010001191.1 GCA_020426105.1 Planctomycetaceae bacterium | reverse complement strand
ATTCGCCGATGATCGTCGTCGCTGAGATTCCGCGTCAGCTGATGAGCTGCGCGCAAATGGAGTTTGTCATTCGGGCGAAGATCAAGTTCGACACTGATGGGCATGCGATCCTTCAGATTCCGCAGTGCACTATTTAGTGCAAGTCGTGGCTCGGGCAGCAGACTGTTCGGATGCAGAATAAAGTTCAGTTGTGCTGTCCAGTCCGCATACGCCAGATAGCGTTCGACCTGGTCCACTTCCTCCCACTGCCGCGTCTCAACGCGGTACGTAAATGACGGAGACGAAAGGATCAGCAGCTCCTGCATCGCATCGTACGACTGTTCAAATTTGGGGTGCAACTGAAATTCAAAGGCATCTGCCATGCGTTCGGTGGCAGGAGATCCCGCGGCGCGCAGTTCCTGAATGTACTGCTTCGTTTTGGGTTCCAAAGAATCCATTTTATGGCGAATCTCATCGAACGTCAGCGTCGTCACGAGGCCGCGCGAGCTGTTCAGGATCGTAAAACGGCGTTCGACGGGATCAAAGATCACAACCTCGTCCGCCGCATTCACATAGTCGTAAATTCGTCCGTTGTGACACAGACTCAGGCTGCTGCTCACCATCTTCCCAGGCGCCGGGGCTTTTTCGAGATCATAGACATGCGTCGAAATCCGGAGCCCCTGTCCGAAACTGACAGACGACAGACACAAAATTGACCCGAACAGGATGCCGCGAAGTGCCATCGAAAAACTCCCGCTGCTGTTTTGCCAGACGTTGCTCAGTGAAGAGGGTCGGGAATCAAACGTGCGCAGTACCCCTCGGGCATTCGGCTTTCGCTGCCTGACTCCTTTTCTAAGCACACAGAATAACGGCGGACAGATTGACAACTCAATGAGAGTCATGCGGCTCGTTCGCTGCGATTTAAAACAACTTCATCATCGCACCCATACTTCGGCAATTGCTGCCGAAGGATGGGTCGGGGGGAGTGGGCCCGATCCTGTCGGCGGAGCGACCCATAGCTGAATGGCCGGGGGCGTGCTGCACACGATGGGTTCCTGATCATTGAGGAATCCGCCTCTTCGAAGTCCCAACAATTTGTGAATTTTGCGATAAGCGCGTCGGGCGATCTCTGGGCTCAGGATGCGGCGTTTGACGCTGCCGATTTCGACATGATACATTAAGTGTTCAAATGCCGTTGAAATTGATTCAGCAGTTCGTCCGACACACTGTTCCAGCTTAGAGGCCCGGGTATGTTTGTTCGCCTGAATCTTATCGCGATTCTGACAGCGATCTTCTGCGCGGGCTCCGTGACCGCGGCGGAACCCATTGATCTGGGTTCCCGGCGGGAATTGTTTGCTGATGAGGCGTTCATCGAGCGGCTGACGGGAAAGGCCGAATTGCGTCTGCATCACCCTACTCCCCGCGAAGTCGCCATGACCTTTGAAAAGCCATGGGAAGGGAACGCCAGCGGATACGCGACGGTGATCCAGGACGGCGACTTATACCGGATGTACTATCGCGGACATCGCTACATCATCGACCCTCCGCCGCTGCGACAGGCCCAGCCTGAAGTGGTGTGCTATGCCGAAAGTCGGGACGGCATCCACTGGGAAAAGCCGAACCTGGGTTTGTATGACTGGCCAGCGACCAGCGACAACAATGGGACGAAAGACAATAACATAATCTGGCGCGATGGTTATGAGACGCATAATTTCGCCCCATTCAGAGATCTGAATCCCGCTTGCCTGCCGGACCAGCGTTTCAAGGCTGTGGGGGGCACAACAGCCAGCCAGGGGCTGTGGACGTTTAAATCGGCGGATGGAATTCACTGGTCGCGACTGAGTACAGCTCCGGTGGTCACGACGGGTGCCTTTGATTCGCACAACACCGCCTTTTGGGATGCGAATCAACAGCGGTACGTCATGTACGTTCGTTATTTCAGCGAAGGCGAATTTAAAGGACTACGATCCATCGGAATGTCCTTTTCAAAGGATTTCGTGAAATGGTCTGAACCGGTTCCAATTCAGTATGCCGATTCCCCGCCACAGCAGATGTACACAAATCAGATCGCGCCTTATTACCGCGCACCACATTTCCTGCTGGGCTTTCCCACGCGGTTTGTAACCCGACCACTCTCGGCACATGCGAAGCAGCTGGAACCTGTGACCACCCGCGCCCGTTTTGCCGCTTCGGTGAGCGGCAGCGGGGCCTACACCGGAGCCGAAATCACGGACGGATTATTTATGGTAAGTCGTGATGGAATTTCGTTTCGACGCTGGGACGAAGCGTTTCTGCGACCGGGGCCCGAACCGGAGGGGCGCTGGATTTACGGTGATAACTATCAGAGCTACGGACTCTTCGAAACAAGTACGGATGCACAAGGCCACCCGCGTGAGATCTCGCTGCACTTTAATGAAGGTTCATGGCGGGATGAATTGCATCGACTGCGGCGGTACACTATCCGGCTCGACGGATTCGTCTCGTTTCACGCTCCTTTGAGCGGCGGCGAATTGATCACGAAGACAGCGAAGTTCAGTGGAAAGCATCTGACACTGAATTACGCAACTTCAGCCGCTGGCAGCCTGCGTGTCGAAGTTCAGGATCCGACCGGCAATCCCGTCCCGGGATTTTCGCTGGCCGACTGTGATGAACTGTTTGGCGATGCAATCGATCAACGAGTCTCATGGAATGAAAATCCCGACGTCAGCAGCCTTGCTGGCCGGCTTGTCAGACTCCGCTTTGTACTCAGCGACGGCGATGTGTATTCCATGCAATTCACTGACTGACAACTCGTACTCCGTCAAAATAAAAATTGCGGGTAGTGGACGAGGCGACGAGTCCCAGTCAGCTTTGTGTAGTGGACGAGGCGACGAGTCCCGGTCAGCCTGGGTAGTGGACGAGGCGACGAGTCCCGGTCAGCTTTGTGTAGTGGACGAAGCGATGAGTCCCGGTCAGCCTGGGTAGTGGACGAGGCGACGAGTCCCAATCAGCTTTGTGTAGTGGACGAGGCGACGAGTCC
>JAGQQS010001190.1 GCA_020426105.1 Planctomycetaceae bacterium | reverse complement strand
TGTTGCTGGCATCACGTCCATGCTGACGGCAAACTCAATTGCGTCCATTCGACGACTGAAACACATTCTGGTCACCGGCATCACCACGATCTTCGCACTGAAAAGAACGATCCTGTTGCGCCCGAACCATGTGATCACGAAGAATCATGTAACGATGTGCGTTGCGTCTATCTTGTCGCTGAGCCGGTTCGAAGTGCAATTGCTTTCGATCTGAATGAGCAAATTGTTTCATTCGACTCTTGCGGCTTACAGTTCCTCAACGCAACGACTTTGTCGTGGAAAAATCCGCCACAATTCCAAAACCCGCCGCTGCCATCGCAGCATTGCGCGCTGACCCAGGTCTGGGTCGTCTAACAGACTGCCGACCATCCTGCTGATGGTTGCTTGTGACGCTGATGATCGTCCGCCATTGCGGAATCGTCTTCAGTCCTCCGCTTACTTCTCCATAACAATTCATCGCACGCTGTTGCGCTGCGCGTTGAGAGAGACAAACATGTTTTCCGTAAAAAATGCCTTGCGTTCCAGGTGGATCTGGGGCATCGCCATAGCGGCGCTCATTGTGATTGGTTTCGTCACTCGGTCAACTTGGTGGGAGCCAGCCCAGACTTGGGTTCGTGCCACGATCTCCACCAATCGAAAGGTCTCGTCGCTCGACAGTCACGACCATGGAAGTGCTGGTGGCGAAGATCCACATGCGCATGAAGGGCATGATCATGGACACGACGATGGCACTTCGCTGGAATTGTCAGCCCAGGCCCAGGGTAACATCGGCTTGGCTCCGGAATACCTGCGACCGGTTAAGCTCGAGACGTTCAGGCGTTCCATCACGGTGCCAGGGATTATCATCGGGCGGCCTGGCCGCAGTCGACTGGAGATTTCTACGCCGATGGCGGGAGTGATCACCCATGTTCATGCCGTGCAGGGAGAGGCGGTTGATCCGGGCACACTCCTGTTTCAAATGCGGATTACAGCAGCGGAGTTAGTTTCCACACAGACAGGCCTGTTGAGGACAGTCGGAGACCTGGATGTGGAGAACCGCGAAATCGCCCGCCTGTCGAAGGCCACAGAAGCGGGAGCGATCTCTCAGAAGACGCTGCTGGAGCGGCAATACGCAAAGGAGAAACTTGAAGTCCTGATGAACGCTCAGCGCGAAGCGTTGCGACTACAGGGACTCTCAGAAAGACAAATCGACGACATAGCAAAGAATCACAAACTCCTGCGCGACCTGCAGATTGTTGCTCCCGGTCGTGATAGTCACGGCGACGAGGAGTTCCGACTCTCCGCCACAGAAGTGACACCGGTATCGCTATCGGGATTTCAGGAACGCTCAAAGGCTGACGAAAACACTTCAACAGACGGTCATGCTTCGCACGATTCAACGCATTCCGCAGACGGTCCGAACGTTCCGCTCATTTTGGAAAGTGTGCTTGTTCATAAAGGCGAAACGGTTGCTGCCGGAGCGACGCTCGGAACACTGGCCGACTATTCTGAACTCTACATCGAAGGTCGCGCCTTTGAGCAGGACGTCGATCTTCTGTCTCAGGTTGGCCAGCAAAACTGGAAGATTACTGCCGTGTTTGAAGGTGCTGCGAATTCCGTCAAACGTGTCGAGAATCTTGATATGGTCTATTCAGCCAGCGTCATTGATCCTGAGGCCCGCTCGCTGTCGTTCTATGTACGCTTGCCGAACGAAGTGGCTCGTGAAATTCCGTCTCCCAACGGACAGCGATTTCTGAATTGGAAGTACCGACCAGGACAGCGGCTTCAATTGCAGGTTCCCGTTGAGGAATGGGAAAACCAAATCGTTCTGCCTGTAGAGGCCATCGCTCGGGAAGGCGCGGAATCATTCGTCTTTCAGCAGAACGGCGACCATTTTGATCGCGTCTCGATACGTGTTGCGTATCGGGATTCATCGCATGTCGTCGTTGCCAATGACGGTTCGATATTTCCCGGCGATGTCATTGCACTGCGTGGAGCACACCAGATGCAGATGGCGCTCAAAAACAAATCGGGTGGTGGTGTCGATCCTCACGCCGGACACAACCATTGAAATGTCGATTTTGGAGTTCTGATTTTCGATTGGGAGCAAGGCGATGGGTGAACAGGAATCAAGTCCTGCTTCAGGGAGCGAATGAACTAACCGCCATCATGGTCGCTTCCCGCAAAACAGCTGGCACCAAATAGTCAATTCATCATTCAAAAGTCAAGAATCAAAAATGCTCAACTCCATTATTCGATTTGCATTGCGCCAGAGAATGATCGTGCTGGCGCTTGCCCTGCTCGTAACGGGTTACGGCAGTTACGTCGCATTACATACGCCGATTGACGTTTTTCCGGACTTGAATCGCCCGCGCGTCGTTGTGATGACAGAAGCACCAGGGCTGTCGCCGGAAGAAGTCG
>JAGQQS010001189.1 GCA_020426105.1 Planctomycetaceae bacterium | reverse complement strand
GATGCGATTCAGGCAGCGATTCAATCAACTCGTCAATCACCATTCGCAGGATCTGGTACGCGGCCTCATCACCGTTCTCCAGTTCCGCCAACTCATGCATCCCTTGAACCGTTCGCGACACACTCCGCTTCTGACGCCTGTGATGCAACCCAATCGCTCGAATCTTATTCAACGAAATCGTGACCAGCAGATTCCATAACTCGGAATCCTCCGGAACCTCGTAGTCGCCCGCCGCCGCTCGCCGAAAGAACGTGCGGAATATTGACTGAACGACGTCTTCGCTGCCCACGCGTGAACAGATATCTCCACCAAGTCCCCTCGCGGCGATTAAATCCAGACGCTCCGCATACCGACCATACAATGCGGACGCAGCGTCCTCGCTCCCGCTTCGAAACAATTGCAGGAGAGATTTGTCTGAGAGTACGCTCAACATGAGTTCCTCCGGAATATCCTGACCGGCACTGCCATGAGTAAGATTGGGAAACAAAGTCCGCCACGAACTTCTGAAATTTCAGCCGTCAGCAGACAATTCAAACTGCAATTTCCGACTTGAACCGGAAAAATCACTGAAATTCACGCGTGATTCGCGATTCCCTGATCCATCGAGCGACAAGCTGGCTGGATCCACTAAAAGCTCATTTTCACGCGACGTACACGCCGCAGCACGGACCGAAATAAAGATCCAGATCACGACCTTCTATAAACATAGTTTGGCGGATTCTACTGACGACGGGAACCCATTTCCACCTGCCAGGTCGTCGTTTTTCGAATCCCGGAGCATGTCGTGAAAACCGGCTGGCCAATGGCTGGGACCAGTGCGGCCTCTTGATTTGCCGCCGACTTGTTGCGTGGCTTTACCCAAAGAGAATCGGCAGGAGCGCCGATGGCACAGCGGCGGCGGAAGCGACAAGCACCCCGCTGAAAATAGAATTCCACCGTCGCGTATGCTGCACGCTGCTCATCCGATCCTGTCCATTGTCCAGGTTGTGTCGATGGCAGCGGGCTTCGTCACTTTCACGGATTGAAAGCCCGAATTCAGAGCCTTCTGCCGGGTAATTCATCCAGCGGTTCCCGACTGAAGATTGTTGTCACTGCCTGAACGAGAAAGTTCGCCGCCTCAGACAATTCGGCATCAGTACGTTTGTAGAGATGCATTTCGGTCGTGCCCAGTGTTTTGCTGAGATCAATTGTTCCGACAGGATCATTGGCATTCGACATGCGACGTTTTTCCTCATACGAAATCGCGATGCCCAGCCCTCGCTCGACCCAGAGTCGACGTACCGCGGCCTGTGGTACAATGATGATCCGCCCCGCCAGCATTGGTTTGAGAAACCGCGAGAGTTTAGGAATGATCAGATGCGATGGAATCATCAGGTTCTCTTCCCGAATCCATTCGCGAATCGTTTCGATCGATGCTGTTTGCGAAAAATCATGGCGGTACGTCGTTCTGCGACTGTAGAGCAGAACCCGTTTCCACTCGCACAGTGGCCGGGACTCGATCCCGTTGCTGATATCTTTGGGCCCCACCGCAAAATCGACTCGGGATTGCAGCATGCCCACCAGTTCATGCGGTTCGCCTTCGATGATTTCCAGATCGACTTTCGGAAAATCCCTGAGAAACGACGATTCCGTCAACACTCTCGGAAAAAGATTAGTCGCCAGTGTATTGGTCAACCCGATGCGCACGATGGAGCGGCCGCTCGACACGGCGAGTTTCAATTCAGAAAATCCGGCCAGAATCCCGCAAATCTGCTGATAAATCTGCTGTCCGGCCGGAGTTAACTGAGAACCGTTTTTCTTTCGTGACAGCAGTAGACTA
>JAGQQS010001188.1 GCA_020426105.1 Planctomycetaceae bacterium | reverse complement strand
TTGAGAAATGCCTATCAGGTCGCAGGTTGCAGCAAGCTGCAAAGTCCTTTCGGGCAGAAAGGACATAAAAAACACAGTCCTTTCCTACAGAAAGGATCTGCTTTAACAACCATCCGCGACTGCACTCGTCGCGCCTTCACGCGGTGAGGGGATTCAATCGCCCACGGGCTCGCCCCGTGGGTTCACAGCGTCTTTGCGCCACAAAAACGCAATCCTTATCGTAGCGCAAAGGCCCTGCGAGCCCTTGAGGACACTCAGGGGACTCACATCGACAGCCCGTAAGCGGAACAGGTATAGAAGAAATTGCAGAATTCCGCCTGAAAGCGGCAGCAAGATCTCAACATGTCGGCCATTTTAAGTGTGCGAACTGGTGCCGCCGCGATTCGGCATCCGACGACGCTGTTCGCGAGACCAACAAGATAAGAATCGCAATGGACCGGCAAGCTGACGCATGCCGCTCGCCGGTTTATTGGAGGTTTGGTGTTCTACGGCAAAACGGCATCAAGGCGCATCAAACAACAGCATCGGATTCAGCTTGAACTGCAACATCTTCGCAGATTCGCGTCCGTTATCGCCGCCTTTGCGCTGCATGGTTATACGGCCCAATTTCAGATTGCCCGCTTTGGTGATCGCTACGGGGCCGTCGCTGTAAAACCGGATCGCGACAGCGGACGGTTTGATAATCCAGTGGGGTTCGTTGGTGGCTTTGAAGGTGACCATCATCCAGTCCGCAGCATGTTCACCATCCCCGGCCACAAGGTCGGATATAATCTGATCCTTGTGAGTGGTGAAAAACTCAACGACAGCTTGCTGTGTTTTTTCGTCGAGTTCATCCAGATACATTCGCTGGGCATCTCGGCTGCCGGTTGGTGGCGGCGTTTCTCCCACATAGAATTTCAATGCATTCACAACCTCAGGCGGCATCTGCCACATGTCTGCATAGCTGGAGAGCCAGCGTTTGTCGATTTGATTGAAACCATTCGGACTGCTGACAAGTTTAATGGAAATCCGTTCGGTGTGTTCGCCCGACTTCGTCCGGATCGCTACCGTAACATCTGACTTTTGTCCATGCGGTTTTGAAGCTGTGACAGCGACGATGTCGGCAATTCTGTAGTCCATTGCCTGCAGCCATGCGCGTGAGTCCACGTCCGTTCTCCAATTGTTGAACTTGTCGCGAATCTCGTCTTCGTTTTTGAAGCCATTTCTCGCCGTCGTTGAGCCCAGTTCAATTTTCGCCGCGGGCGCATTCTGCGCGGAAGCGATAGCGCAGTGGATCTGCAGGAGTAAGCAGACGGCGACGAGTGATTTTTGCTTGACGTTTCTATGCACCCGGGTCACCAACTACGCTCTTGCCCGGGCAAAAAGTTCTGCAACGTCCGTCCGGAATCCGCTCAGGACTTTTGATTCAGCAGATTGGCCGGAGATCGTTCTGATGCCATCAGAATATGCGCCGTCCCGGAGGTAAAAAACCTGAATCGAATCATCCCGGGGGTCGATGATCCAGTACTCGGCGATTCCGGCTGTCGCATAGTCTCGGCGCTTGTCAATCAGATCGCGATCAGGGTCGTCCGGACTGATGATCTCGACGACCAGATTCGCGATCTCCCAGAACTGTGCCTGACGACGGTGTGAATTGGCTGCGGATACAAAAAGCACATCTGGTTCCCGAAAATGCCTGTCGCTGATGCGAATACGTGTCGGGGCGGACATCACGATTCCAAGACTGTGTCGTTCGACGAATTCGTGCAACTGCAGGAACACGAGTCGTGCGATGAATTGATGCAGCAGTGAGGGCACTGGCAGAATCTCCACATATCCGTCCACCAGTTCCACCATACGATTTCCGGGCAGTGAAAAATAATCGCCTTCGCGCCATTCACCCTGACGCGGAAACAATTCCAGAATCGCGAGGCTGGCGTCGGCATTCGGTACGCTGGCAATTGACATTGCGATATTACTTCCGCGAAGATGAGTGGCAGCGGAATCAACAGTCCGGCTGACTTGAAACTTCAGGTACTGCATCGTAGCCGGATTCCCCTTAACGGTGAAGCACAAATTGAGCAATCTGCAGCGTCAGGTTGTTTCATGGACTGGCTTAGGAACAATCTTCATGACACAATCGGAATTCAATCGTCAGTCGGCGACTTCCCTTGATCGGCGGCAGTTGCTCGCGTACGCGGGATTTGGTGCGGCGATGTTGACATCAGCCGCATCTCCGACTGCGGTTGCACAGTCAACGACGAGCGTTGAGCGAACCAGATACAATATGAAGAAATCAATTAACCTCTGGGCGTTTCCGTATCCACAAAAGATGACTCTGCGACAGTGTCTGCAACTGGCAAAGGATGCCGGGTTTGACGGGATTGAACTGAATTACGATTTGGACAGCGATCTGTCACCGAAGTCGGGCACGAAGGAGTTCACGGCAATTCGCAGGATGGCCGAGGAGATCGGGATCGCGATCAGCGGAGTCTGTTCATTCCTGTTCTGGCCTTATCCGCTCACCAGCAA
>JAGQQS010000089.1 GCA_020426105.1 Planctomycetaceae bacterium | reverse complement strand
CCTCCCTGTGCTAAGCCGTGGGCCATGAGCCACCAGCGTCGTATCAACGGAAATCGAAACGTATAGCGTTTCGAGTCATCAGTGATCAGATAATGATCCTGAGCCAGGAGGCTCAGCAGCTCAATCACAGCGTCGCGATCATCCAGAGCCATTCTCGACTTCACAGCAGCCCACACATCGTCAATCGATTGAGGCTGATCTTCACAAGCAATGTGATCCAGAATCCGACGTGAGACCAGATGGCGCTGAAGAATGCTGCCATGCACATCGACAACGCTGCCTTTGTAGTAGATCTCCAGTCGATCGCGAAAATGCTGCATCTCCCAATCGTTTTTGTCGTCAACCAACTGACGATTGATTATACGATCGACTGACGACTCGATGACCGGACCATCCTGCTCGGCCAGACGGCTCACGACACGTTCAATGTAAAATGGCACACAATCTGTCTCCTGCGCGATTCGATTCGCAATGACGTCCATGTGCTCGGGCGAAACCAGGACTTGTTCCATGCTCATCAACTCTTTTGTGAGTTGAACTGCATCCGTCCGTTGAAGTGGATGAATCTCCAGCGCTTGCATGTCATTCACAGGCTGACTTGCATGAACATCTCCGCGAAGTGACGCAAGCACATGATGCAATCCGACGGAACCGCAGAAGATCATCCGCAGATTCGCGTTTTCCTGCCGCGCCGCTCGCAATGTATCGAGAATCGCCAGGGCAAAGTTGTCGGTTGCTCCTGACCGGGCATCCTGGATCGCGATGGACTGGAGCATGTACGGCAGCTCGTCAAACATCAGCACGAAGAGCGTGTCTGGGTTGTTCGCACAGATCGCCTGAAACGTTTTTTCAATCGCCTTTTGCCAGTCACGTTTACCAAGCTCAGGGACCTTTACCATTCCAGCGACTTCAGTTCCGCCGAACATCGCCAGTATGTCTCCAAAACCTTTGGCGGCTTTGTCTTTAATCGACATCAGCGATTTCAACTCGCTGAGCAGTACCTCGACGAAACGATCGGCCGAATGAACCTTTTCGAGATCGAGGAAGATTGGATGAAAACCAGCAGTTGGCTCAGCGACCATCTTCTTGAGAACGCTGGTCTTTCCGACTCGCCGCTCGGCAAGAAAACGCACGGATTTTGATTTCAATCGCTGCCAAATCCGCTCGATTAATTGATTACGACCAACAACGCCAGCAGGAGAAACCTGATGAGCCATGCTTGGAATCCATCAAAATCGCAAACAAATACATAATCGCACGATAATCTTATCGTACGACAGTTTTATCGGGTGTAAACCGATTTTCGTAAAAAACAGGTGGTTTTAGCTATATTGGCGGCTGCGACATGAACGGTTTGAGAAGGAGAATTCGTTTCATCTAACTAAATTTGATCCACGCTCCCGGAAGGCAAGTTTCGCACCAGCTTTTTCGCCATCAACTTAAACGCTTGCGGCCTGAGCCCGGCGTTCTCGACACTTCGAACGGAATGCGCGAACGGTAAGTCGTGCTCGGACCGTATTCGCGGTCCTGCCTTTGGTTGGGCATTCAGCCTCCGGGCTGAAGCCTTGGGGCCACACGCTGTCGCTGCATTCGCAGCACGGAACACGCGTCGTGCCTGGAACTGATGCATTGCCAATTGTGTCACCCATCGCAATTCGAGCCACACACCATCGATTCACAATTCGAAGGCGATGCACAAAATGCAATCGACACGTGCGGCAAAAGTCGGTGCGTTCGAGTCATGATATTCGCGCCTGAATTGATGGCTTTATCGACTTCCGTCGCACGTGTCGAATGCGGCCCCGGAACGGGGTCTGCGGCAATTCGCATTTTTCAAAAATTCCATCGCTCAAATTTCAGGTCAACGCGCTGAACGGCGTAATTTGGCAGGCATTTGGCAGTTGGTTGCTGCCGCCTTTTTTATCGCCTCACAAAGCAGTAGAATCCCGCTTCGAAGAAGAAGACGCCTCCGAGACCCGGAATTGCTGAGGCGTCAAGCGATGAATTTTCTGGTGGATTTAACAGATCATGATTTGTGTGAGTCTTGGACGAACGCGGCACTCTTCCATGATGGAAGAACATCGGGCACTGGCTGAAAAAAAGGCCGAGCTGGTTGAACTGCGCGTTGACTATATGAAAAAACGCCCGGATATCGGGCTGTTGCTGAAAGATCGCCCAACTCCGGTCGTGGTCACATGTCGTCGACGTATCGATCGCGGGCGGTGGTTCGGAACCGAGGAACAGCGACAGGCGATTTTGCGGGAAGCGATCATCGCCGGCGCTGAGTATGTGGATCTCGAAGACGACATTGCAAAATCGGTTCGGCGTTACGGGAAGACCAAACGGATCGTCAGCTATCACAATTTCGATGAGACGCCGCTGGAGCTGTATGATATCCATCGCAGGATGGCGCAGTGTGATGCGGATATCATCAAAATTGTGACGATGGCGAACTCTCCTGCCGACAACGTGCGAATGCTGGAAATGGTGGAGTCGGCGGAGATCCCTACGGTCGGCTTCTGCATGGGCGAACTGGGGACGATCAGTCGCATTCTCTGTGGGCGAGCTGGTTCACCTTTCACGTATGCCAGCTTCAGCCGTGAACGCGAACTGGCACCGGGGCAGTTGTCTTACGCAGAAGTCCGCAACCTGTATCGATATAATCGGATCACAAAAGACACCAAGGTATTTGGTGTGATTGGTGACCCGATCGCACACAGCAAGAGTCCGCTCATTCACAACGCAGCTTTTCGCAAGCTGGGCATTGATGCCGTTTATCTGCCGCTGCGCATTCCCGCCGATGTACTGCAGCCATCGCTGAAGGAATTTGATCGTCTCAGCATCAGCGGCTACAGCGTTACAATTCCACATAAGGAAGCCGCACTGCAGTTCTGTGATACGATGGCTGATGAAACAGATTTGATTGGAGCAGCCAACACTCTCATCCGGCATGATGGCAAATGGATTGCCACAAATACCGATGCGCCTGCGGCGCTGGATGTCATCCAGCAGGGACTCAAAAAAGCGGGCGGCGTCACGGATCTTGCCGGTCGCCGGGTGCTGATTCTCGGGGCTGGTGGGGTTTCCCGCGCTGTCGGATACGCCCTGATCCGTGCTGGCGCGGCGGTTTCCATTTCCAATCGATCACGGGAACGAGGCCGTGAACTTGCCGCAGAACTGGAATGCCAGTTTGTTTCCTGGGAAAATCGCGGCGCTGAGACGTGTGAAGTCCTGATTAACTGCACGTCTGTCGGGATGCATCCGAATCTGGACGAGTCACCGTTTGAGCAGCATTGGCTGGGTGACTCCACACTCGTGTTCGATACGGTGTACAACCCGGAACAGACGCTGTTGCTGAAACATGCGCGGGAGCGTGGCTGCCCGACCGTGAGTGGTGTCGAGATGTTTGTGCAACAGGCTGCCCGACAGTTTGAACTGTTTACAGGACAGGCGGCGCCCACGGAATACATGGCGGAAACGCTGCGAGTTTCAACTTCGGCCGCACACGCCATCATTGAACCTGCAGATACTGCTCCGGCGAAGCCGCAAAAAATCGCCCTGCGTCCGGTGGCTGAAGCAGACGATATGGATGAAGCTGACGCAGCCGACGATTGATTTTTGGAGCGGGGAGCGGCGAAGCTGTGAAGTATTTCTAAACGACAGAAACACAGAAAAACCCCTCATCCGGCCTGTCGGCCACCTTCTCCCCTTGGAGATCGTGCAGCTTTCATGGTGATTGTTCATAAGGTGTTGTGCAATAATTTTGCTGGTAGACAAGCGGCAGCTAAGCCGCGCCGGCCCACCCTTCGCAGAGCTTCGATTGGTGGGCTGGCGCTCGCATTCGCTCGCTGGTCCCACCCTACTTTCCGCCGATTCACAAGTCTTTACACCCACTGCTTCAAAACTGCACGATCTCCTTCAAGG
>JAGQQS010001187.1 GCA_020426105.1 Planctomycetaceae bacterium | reverse complement strand
CTAATGAACGCTAACAGGACGCTAATAGTCGCAAACGCGATTTGCGACTCGGTGCTTGTTAGCGTCCTGTTAGCGTCAATTAGCGGTTTCAAGTTATCTGGCCCCAGTGAATCATGGGGGACCAATACCCTTCTCTCCAACGCGACAGACCGAGTCAGCTATGGGTTATCGGATTATGCTCCGACGATTTGAATATGAGCGACTGATGAGGTTGACTGAAAACGTCTGACTGCAGGGCGTATGCAGACATTGCCACAAGGAGTTGTCCTCGGGGCGCGCTGGTAGTAGAATCTCGGGATGCACCATTCAGGCAAATCTTCCCAGAGTCAAAGAGGCATTGGTCGCCGTGAATGGCTGCAGGTTGGCTGCTCGACGTTTGCCGGGATCAGCCTGCCTGCGGCGTTGGTGGCGGCAGATTCCAATACGCCTTCGTCGGCCCGCGCTAAATCGGTTGTCTTGATTTACCTGACTGGCGGTGCAAGCCACCACGACACGTTTGACATGAAGCCCTCCGCTGCTGCGGAAATTCGCGGGCCGTTTCGGGCGATAGATACCGTCGTCCCAGAACTTCAGGTGTGTGAACTGCTCCCTAAAATGGCCAGTTGTGCTGATCGATACGCCGTGGTGCGTTCCATGTCGCACGACGAGACCAGCCATCCTCAGGCCACGCATCGAGTACTCACCGGTGCATTGTTTCCACCCGAACGCAATGCCACACCCGTGGCTTCACGGTCGGATTTTCCGTGTTACGCGGCCGCGCTGCAGTATCTGCGTCCGCGGTCTGATGGCATACCGTCGGGCGTGACGCTGCCCAATCCCCTGTTCGATCCGCCGACGATGTGGCCAGGACAGAACGCGGGCAGCCTGGGGGCTCGCTTTGATCCCTGGCAGTTGCAAGAGGATCCGAAACAGCCGCAGCAGGGGGACCCGACGTTGACATTGCCGACGGGCTTCACGGTTGATCGAATCACATCGCGGCGGTCGCTGCTGTCGCAGGTCAATGCCACCCTGGATCGCATTGGTCGAATCGCCGATCAGGAAGAGTTTTCCGACAGGCAGCAATTTGCGCTGGATCTGCTGACATCGAGTCAGATGGGGCGCGCATTCGACCTTGACCGGGAACCCGCGTCAGTGCGCGATCGGTATGGTCGTCACACCTTCGGCCAGTCTTTGCTGCTGGCACGGCGGCTGGTTGAAATCGGAGTGCCTGTTCTGCAGGTGAACCTCGGAAGTGTACAGTATTGGGATACTCATGTGGCTAATTTCGAGCGACTGAAGAACACGCTGCTGCCACCCTTTGATACGAGCGTTTCCGCCTTTTTGGAAGACCTGCACCAATCCGGGCGGCTGAGTGAAACGCTGGTGATTGTCGCTGGTGAGTTTGGCCGGACGCCAAAAATCTCCACGATGCCCGGCCAGACACTTGCTGGTCGTGACCACTGGTCGAGCGTGTTCAGTGCCCTCTTCGCTGGTGCAGGAGTGATACCGGGGCGAGTTCTGGGATGTTCCGACGATGTCGGAGCCTATTCGCTCACACAGACTTTTTCGCTGTACGATCTCGGTGCCACGGTTTACGAAGCGCTTGGAGTGCCTTTGGATAGCCAGCTGCACGATCAGTTCGGCCGCCCAATGCAACTCAATCACGGCACACCGATGATGCCGCTGTATTCCACCGCTGAGTAATC
>JAGQQS010000088.1 GCA_020426105.1 Planctomycetaceae bacterium | reverse complement strand
TGTTTCTGTCCTGATCGGCGTCCTTGCTTCCGGCCACGCCACGTCAACTATGGCAGCGGAGACGGCTGAAGTATTGCGTCGCGAGAACCTCGTGGCATGGTGCATTGTGCCATTCGACGCCGCAAAACGCGGGCCGGCGGAGCGTGCGAAAATGCTGAAAGACATGGGCATCACTCGCTGTGCCTATGACTGGCGCGAGGAACATGTACCAACGTTTGAGCAGGAAATTCTGGAATATAAAAAACAGGGCATCGAATACTTTGCGTTCTGGGCTGTTCATGAAGAGGCATTTAAGCTGTTCGAAAAGTACGACCTGCATCCGCAGATCTGGCAGATGATGGGGCAACCGGCCGGGGAGACACAGGAAGCCAAAGTTGAAGCGGCTGCTCAGCAGATGCTGCCGCTGGCAAAGCGCACAAAAGCCATGGGCTGCAAGCTCGGGCTGTACAACCACGGTGGCTGGAGTGGTGAACCGCAGAACATGGTGGCCGTCTGCCGACGATTGCGGGAACTCGAACAGGATCACGTCGGCATCGTCTACAATTTTCATCACGGGCACGGTCATATCACCGACTGGGCTGAATCATTTGCGCTAATGCAGCCGTATCTGTTGTGTCTGAACCTGAACGGTATGAATGCCATGGAACAGCCAAAGATCCTGGGCATCGGTAAAGGGAACTACGAACTGGACATGATCCGGACCGTGGTTGAGAGCGGCTACGATGGGCCGATCGGGATTATTGATCATCGGGAACAACTGGATGCCCGCGAGTCGCTGATTGAAAACCGGGACGGCCTGGAGTGGGTTCGCAAAGAAATTGAAAAGCCTGGCAGTGGCGGTCCAAAACCCGTTGCCCCGGCTGTGCCTAAAGCGGCTCCACTATCTGACACGTTTTCAGGCCATGTTCACGAAGGTGCGGCGGCATACCGCCGTCCGCCATTGACTGTCGAAGTCCGTGCCACCATTCAACGTCGCGATCAATATAATATCCTCGTGGCGTGTGACACGAAACAGTCGGCCGATCATTGGGAGTTGTTCTCCATGAGCGGTAGTGGATTGCTCACCGCCTATCTTCCCGGCATGCAGCCCGATCATGTCTACAGCGAGGCCATGATCTGCGACGGGAAAGCTCACACCATTTCGATGACGAGGGAGCCAACGCGGGTGCGGCTCTTTGTGGACGGAAAGCAGGTGGCCGACCAGGCCGTCATGCGGCGTGACGGTGGTACGAGTGTGCCCGGGGGGCTCGCCATTGGTCAACTTGTTGAAGGAGTATTCGGATTTTCCGGTGCGATTGACTGGGTGCGAATTTCGAAGGGAGTACGAGATATCCCGGTGCAACCCGTTGT
Organism: Planctomycetaceae bacterium; assembly: GCA_020426105.1. Classification (GTDB taxonomy): domain Bacteria; phylum Planctomycetota; class Planctomycetia; order Planctomycetales; family Planctomycetaceae; genus SXXK01. The sequence goes on along the minus strand of JAGQQS010000088.1, from coordinate 3,213 downwards.
CAGTGTTGCCCGCGACGATTCAACCACAGGACTGTGGACGTTTGACGACAAGGGGAAAAGCGATGGCAGCGCAATGCCGGATGCACCGAATCGACTGTTGCCAGAGATTCCCTACGACACTGAACTCGTCGCGACGCTGGTCACGGATGCTGGTGAGCGTGGTGATGCAATCCGCGGAGCATCCGTTTTTACGGATCTCAAAGTGGCCTGCATTTCGTGCCACAAAATCGGCCAGACCGGTGGCTCCGTGGGACCAGATCTGTCAAATGTCGCGAAAGATCGAAAAGTGGAACATATCGTGGAATCGCTGCTGTGGCCTAAACGCGATGTGAAACCTGAATTCGTGAACTGGCAGATCCTGACCGTCGATGGCCTGCTTGTGAATGGCTACCGACACAGTGCAGATGAAAAACAGGTCACACTCCGTGATCCTGCCACTGGCAAACTGACTTCGATCGAACGTGACAGGATTGAGGAGGAAATTGATGGCAGCACCGTGATGCCAGCGGGGCTGACGGCGGCGATGACGCGACAGCAACAACTCGATCTGGTTCGCTTCCTGAGTGAACTCGGACGGGACGGCAAACCGTTGTCGGCTGATCTCCAGCAGGCCATCGCCCACAGTCAAATGCATGGACCGGCCGAATTTCCTGTCACCAAGGAACCCCTTGTTGCAAACCACTGGCCGAATGCATCACGGCCCGTGAACCGCGATCGGTTGTACGACTTTTATACAAAGCAGGCCGAGTACTTCAGAATTCAACATCATGTGCCCCGGCTGTTGCCTCAATTCCCTGGACTGGATGGCGGCACACAAGGTCACTGGGGCAATCAGAACGAAGCCGTCTGGGCCGACGGGCGATGGAATGATGCTGTCCTGGGTTCCGTTCAGGGAGGTGTCTTTCACGCCGACGGAACAACGGTCGCACGTGGCGTTTGTGTGCGGCTGGGCGATCGCGGCGAATTATCCACCTGCTTCAATCCGGACACGCTTACGTATGACGCCGTGTGGTCTGGTGGCTTTGTAAACTTTGATTCTGTCCGCCATGGATTTGTCAGCGGCGTGCGCATGGTCGGGCAACTCGTCCGGCACCCGAAACAGTCCGCTCCTGAAATGCCTTTCAAATACCACGGTTTCTATCGAGCCGGGAATCGCGTGGCTTTTTCCTACAGCATTGGTGATATCGAGTACCTTGATGCTCCGTGGATCGATGCGGACGGGAAGTTTGTTCACGATGTTGCGCCTGAACATCAGCATTCGCTGAGATCACTCATCGAAGACCCGCCCGCCCAGTGGCCTCAGGTGCTTCAAACGCGCATTGTGCCCGGCGAAGGTCGTCCGTATGCCGTCGATACGATCGAGCTGCCGTATGACAATCCGTGGAAGGCTCCTCTGTTTTGTGGCGACCACGATTTTCTGCCCGACGGCAGTGCTCTGGTCTGCACGATTCAGGGAGATGTGTGGCGCGTTACCGGCCTCGATTCGGGAACCAGGACACCTGGTGTGGCCCATTGGCGGCGATTTGCATCCGGTCTGCATCATGCATTGGGACTGGTCGTTGTGCAGGGAAAAATCTACGTGCAGTGTCGCGATCAGCTGACACGACTCACGGATCTGAATGAGGACGGTGAAGCGGATTACTATGAATGTTTCAGCAACGCGTTTGTGACGTCCTCGGCGGGACATGATTTCATTTGTGGTCTGCAGTGCGACAAAACCGGTAACTTCTTCACCGCATCGGGCAATCAGGGCTTAGTTCGGATATCTCCCGATGGTGAATCCGCGGACGTCATTGCGACCGGATTCCGCAATCCGGACGGACTTGGAATCATGCCTGATGGCACCGTCACGGTGCCGGTTTCTGAAGGGGAATGGACGCCGGCCTCGATGATTCACGCCGTGCGAAATGCGTCTACGCAGACGCCAACGGCGCCACCTCATTTTGGATATCGCGGCCCGTTGAACGGCAAGCCACCGGAATTGCCATTCGTGTATTTGCCTCGAGGTCTGGACAATTCAGCCGGCGGACAGGCCTTTGTGGATAGCAACCGCTTCGGACCGCTCACCGGGCAACTCCTGCATTTTTCGTTCGGTGCCGGAACATGGTTTACTCTGCTTCGTGACGAAGTCGATGGTCAGCTGCAGGGGGCCGTTGTGCCGATGACAGGCGATTTTCTGTCCGGCGTGCATCGAGCCCGATTCAATCCGACGGATGGTCAATTGTACGTTTCCGGCATGTCCGGCTGGGGATCTTATACGCCCGACGACGGATGCTTTCAGCGGGTGCGTTACACGGGGGACAGAGTTCAGGCGCCGGTGGGTTTCCACGTCCATGAAAACGGCGTGCTGGTTACATTTGCGGAGCCGATTGACAAATTGGTGGCTGCAGATGCGCGTCGGCAGTTCGCGCAGAGCTGGAACTACCGATACAGTGGTGCCTATGGTTCGCCCGAGTTTTCCGCAACACATCCCGGGATCACAGGCCATGATGTGTCAGTCATCCTGTCGGCTCATGTGCTTTCAGATGGACGATCATTGTTTCTGGAGATTCCTGAACTGCAACCCGTCAATCAATTGCATCTTAGGCTGCACGTCAACACCGATGATTCGCTGACGTGTTCGCCGGCTGGGACAGGTCACGATTTGTTTGTCACTGTTCACAAGCTGGACCGACCTTTTGACGAATTCCCTGGTTACCGACGTCAGGAAAAGATTATAGCTGCTCATCCACTACTCACCGATATGGCAATGAACGCCATCCAGGTCGCGAACCCCTGGCGACGCATGATCAAAGGGGCGCGTTCCATTGAAATTGAGACGGGGAAGAACCTTTCCTATCTCACAAAAGAGTTCACGGTTAAGGCGGGCGAACCGCTGGCATTCACGCTCGTGAATCCGGATGTCGTGCCCCATAACTGGGTCCTGGTGCAGCCGGGATCGCTGCAGCTCGTCGGTCAGCTGGGAAATCAGCTAATCGCAAACCCGGAAGCCTATGCCAGGCAGTATATCCCCGAATCCGACAAGGTCATTGTCTATACGGATATCGTGTCCCCGAGCGACAAGCAGACCATCTATTTCCAGGCACCCACAGTGCCGGGCCGCTATCCGTATCTCTGCACGTTCCCTGGCCACTGGATGGTGATGAATGGCGTGATGATTGTTGAGTAGGGGCGTTACGCATCCGGACAGCGATGTTTGGCAATAATCTTACG
>JAGQQS010000087.1 GCA_020426105.1 Planctomycetaceae bacterium | reverse complement strand
CCCATGAAGCGCTTGATCGAGTAAATCGTATTCTGAGGATTCGTAACGGCCTGACGCTTGGCCGGTTCGCCGACCAGGGTTTCTCCCTTGGTCGTGAACGCAATCACGCTGGGGGTCGTACGACTTCCTTCCTGATTCGCGATCACACGCGGCTCCCCACCCTCCATGATGGATACCACTGAGTTTGTTGTACCCAAATCAATGCCGATGATTTTTTCGCCTGAAACTGCCATGACTTGTTTCCCTTAGAATTCGATTGACCGTAGTTGCAGAACCGCCTATCCAAACGCAGCGATCTTGAATGTTCTGTGATTTCTGGCGAGCAGGGCGGGATCGACACCCGAGAACGTCATGCCTGAAGTGACAACACCAGAACGGCACGACCGCTCTTCAGCAGGTTTCATGCCGATGGTCAAAAATCGGCAATCCACTCTGTTTTCACGGTGTTTGACGCGACCTTCCCGTCAATCGATGATGGAGGGTTATGCCATACTGGCAGCTGCTTCGCAGACTGCGATGCGGTGGCGTGATGCCATAATGGCATTTTTCTGGATATTTGTTTGTTGTGCCATTCTGGCGTTATGTCTGCACCTGGGACCATGTAAGACAGCTTTCTGCGAATGGTACGGTCCGATCGGATGTCGATTCCTGTCAGATTTTCAAGACAATCCACGGGCTGCTTGACAGGGAATTTATGCGTTTGTACAAGCCCGGACTGATTTTTGAGAGGTTGAAATCGGCGCACTGCGGCATTGTGTCGATAAGGTTTGCTGAACGTGCATGGTTTCGCGAAACAATTTCCGCGAGGTCCCTTGTGGCAACCGGTCAGCGGGTCTGAGCCATCGCTGGCATCGAATAATCGCGGGAGCTGAATACTCTGATGGCTAAGAAACCAATAGCGAAAACACCGGCAAAAAAAATGGCGAAGAAAGCTCCGGCTAAGGCTGCTGCCAAGCGGCGACCCTCTTCGGTGTCAAAAACGGTTCCGAAGAAAGTGGTGACTAAGAAAGCTGCGAAACCCAGGGCCGGCACGGCGGAGTCATCACATCGGAGTTCACGGCCGGGTGTGGCGGAACCTCCTGTCGCGGTAACGGTTCCGCCGGAAGTGGAACTGGTCAGCGTTGACGAGCAATTGGTCGCGTTGCTGAATAAGCGGACATCGCTGTATCTGCAAAAGATGAAAGGTGTCGAAACTCCGTCAAAAATTGTCTTCAGTGACCTGGACCAGCAGCAGGTCTGGGGGATGATCGAGCGTTGCAATGTGGGCCCTTTGACGTCTTCCGAGCTGAAGACGATCTTTCGCCCGATGATGAGTGCAGGGCGACAGCGGATTAAAAGTATTCGGGTTGCGTATCTTGGGCCGGCGTACAGCTTCACGCATCAGGCTGCCATCTCGAGATTTGGCGAAGGCACTGATCTGGTCCCGGTGAGCACGATTGCGACAGTGTTTGAGGAAGTCAATCGCGGCCACGTGGACTTCGGGCTTGTTCCGATTGAAAACAGTACCGACGGCCGCATTGTGGATACGCTGGACATGTTCACACGATTGCCGCTTCGTATTTGTGGCGAAGTGTTGCTGCATGTGCATCATAATTTGCTGGCTCGCTGTGATCGCCATGAAATCACCGAGATTTACAGCAAGCCTCAGGCGTTGTCCCAGTGTCGCGACTGGCTGGCCAAGCACATGCCACACGCCAGGCAGATTGAAGTCACGAGCACTTCCACGGCCGCGCAGTTGGCACGAGATAAACCGAACGTGGCTGCGGTGGCCAGTCATCAGGCCGCCATGCAGTACGATGTCCCAATCGTGGCCGAATGTATTGAAGACAACCAGAACAATGTCACACGTTTCGCTGTGATTGGTGACAGCGTCGCTGATCCGACGGGCGCCGACCGGACGGCTATTTTGCTGCAGATTCCGCATCAGCCGGGATCATTGTCGGACGCGCTGGATGCGTTCCGGCGAAATAAGATCAATCTGACATGGATTGAGTCCTTTCCACTGCGGCAGCCGGAAATCGGATATTTGTTCTTTCTGGATTTTGAAGGGCATGTGTCGGAGCCGCGCATCAGGAAGACTCTGAAAGACCTTGAAAGCCTGCCGCCTGATCGACTGGAAGTGCTTGGATCATATCCTCGCAGCGAGCCACTCATGAAGTAATTTGTTTTTGGGGCAAAGCTTTAAGCCTGGATTAACTCGTGAGCAGACATTTTTTTGAAAGCTGTATGCAATCATGCGTCGTTTCTTAATCGCTGGTAACTGGAAAATGAACACCACCCGACAGTCCGCCGTTGGTCTTGCCGGTGAACTGGCGGCGGTAGCAGCGGGAACAGAGGCGGGCGTGGAAATCCTGGTCGCTCCACCCTATCCCTATCTGATTCCCGTGGCTGAGAAGCTGAATGGCAGTGCCGTTCAACTGGGGGCTCAGGATGTTTACTTCGAAGCCCCGGGCGCGTTCACGGGAGAGGTTGCAGTCGAAATGCTGGCCGACTGTGGTTGCGGCTATGTGATTCTGGGGCACAGCGAACGTCGGCATGTCATGGGGGAGACCGATGAAATTGTCAACCGCAAGACGCGAGCCGCAATTTCAGGCGGTTTAAGGGTTGTGTTGTGTGTGGGTGAACTGCTCAGTGAGCGGCAGGCCGGACAGACAGAAGAAGTGCTCGATCGGCAGATGCAGGGTGGCCTCGCCGGTGTTTCCGAGACAGACGCGGTTGAGCTGGTAATCGCGTACGAACCAGTGTGGGCAATTGGGACGGGAGTCACGGCGACGCCTGAGCAGGCTGAATCTGCGCATGAACACCTTCGCAACTGGCTTGCCACTCGCTATACTCCGGCGTTTTCGCAGAAGGTTCGCATTCTGTACGGTGGAAGTGTCAAAGCCGACAACGCTGAATCGCTGCTCAGCCAGACGAATGTGGACGGCGCTTTGGTGGGTGGTGCGAGCCTGAAATCCAGTACGTTTGTGCCGATCATCGAGGCCGCCAGAAAACTGCGGACAACCGTGTGATGGGTGCCTGTTTTTACATTCAGGTCGTTGAAAAAATATACTTTGCTGTGGAACGGATTGGCTGATGTCGTTTTTAATCGGAACTCTTTCGTTGCTCATGCTGGCAATCAGCCTGCTCATGATTCTGCTGGTCCTGATTCAGCGTGGCCGCGGTGGTGGTCTGGCGGGAGCCTTCGGTGGCATGGGTGGACAGAGTGCCTTTGGCACCCGGGCGGGCGATACGTTCACGCGGATCACGATCGTGCTGGCGGTGATCTGGGTGCTGCTCGCTGGCGGCCTTGGGATGATGATGCGGCGTGATGCTGAGGCGACGAAGACCGGAAAAGACACCGGCGGATTTGAGGCGGGTCAGGATGCGGACAAGCAGGACGCGGACGATCTGAAATCAAACGACGCCACAGGTGAAGCACAGAAGGCGGGTGCCGCAGAGAAAGACAGTCAGCCTTCCGCCGCAGAAGATACGCTTCCGGCTGAGTCAACAACCGGCAGCACTGAAACTAAAAAAGCCGATGACCCGACGCCAGCAGAAGCAACCGAAAAATCTTCAGATGCAGAACAGAGCGATTCAGAATCCGGAACCGAAGCGGTAACGGAACCGTCCGCGACTCCCCCAACACCAGCAGCTGATCCACCAGCAGCCGATCCACCAGCGGCAGAAGCGAAACCATAATTCTCGTGTTTTAGGGGGCCGCCCGAGATTGTCGACTTTGAATCGAATTGTAGTCAGTCACTTCCCTTCGGGATCAAGTCTGTCAATCAACCGAACCTCCTGATTTGAATTTCTGTAAGGTACATCAGCGTGCTGCTCAGCATGACGGGATTTGGCAACGCCACATTTGATGCGGATGGCGTGCATGTCAGTTCCGAGATCAAATCCGTGAATAATCGCTACCTGAAGTTGTCCGTGCGGATGCCGGATTCAGTGGCGAGATTTGAAGCGGATATCGAAAAACTGATCCGCTCTCGCGTTGCGCGCGGATCGATCCAGCTGACGCTGCGCGTCCGCTTTCATGGTGGCCAAAGTGAGTATCGAATCGATCCTGCTGTTTTGAAGTCGTACCAGCAGCAATTGTCGGAAGTCAGTCAGAAGGGCTCTGAACATCCAAACCTCGCTCATTTACTCCAGTTGCCGGGTGTCGTGACGGAGACAGAACTTCCGGATGATCTCGTTAATTCACTCTGGCCGATGATTGAGAAATGTCTGACCGAGGCCCTGGATCATTTTGACGATTTTCGCCAGCGTGAAGGCGAATCGATGCGGCAGGATCTCGAACGGCAATGCGAAGTAATTGAGACCAGTGTCAGCCGGGTTGCCGAATTGGCTCCGAGGGTTGTGGCGGAGTACCGTGATAAAATCTTGGAACGTGTGCGGCGTTTGATTTCCGATGCAACGATCTCCGTGAGTGAAAACGATGTGATCCGTGAAGTCGCCCTGTTCTCAGATCGCTGTGATATCAATGAAGAGATCACGCGTCTCAGAAGTCACACGGAGCAGTTCCTGCGGTTGCTCAACGGGACGACATCACAGGGCCGAAAGCTCGAGTTTATCGGTCAGGAAATGTTCCGGGAGATAAACACGACCGGATCAAAAGCAAACAATGTCGAAATTGCTCTCAGTGTCGTGGAAATGAAAGCGGCGATCGAACGGATGCGTGAAGTGCTGCAAAACGTAGAATAGACTTCCCTGACAACTTCAGCAGTTCGCGACCAGCCAATAAAGACCTGCGTCCATGGTACATTCCGGCCCAGAACGGATCGTTGTGCTCTCCGGCCCCAGCGGTAGTGGAAAAACTACGCTGGTGCGGAAATTGGTGGAGTGCGCGGACGTGACGCTGGTCAAATCGGTGTCCGCCACGACTCGCCCGCCACGCCCGGGTGAAATCCATGGTGACGACTACTGGTTTCTGACTGCCGCGGAATTCCGTGAAAAACTGAACAAAAATGAGTTTTTAGAGCATGCGGAGGTTTTTTCATCCGGATTTCTCTATGGGACACTGCGATCCGAACTGGACCGGGCGTGGAGCCGGAATGCCTGGGCTTTCCTGGAAATCGACGTGCAGGGAGCCCTGAAGGTGATGCAGCAGTACCCGAATGCTGTTACGATTTTCCTCAAGACGCCTTCTCCGGAAGAGTTTGAACGTCGATTAAGGGCGCGGGGTACTGAGTCTGAAGAAGTCATTCAACGACGACTGACGACGGCCCTGCGAGAACTGCAGCTTGCCAACCGATATAAATATGTAGTAGTAAACGATCAGCTGGAGACCGCAGTCAGCGAGATCTGTGCGATTTTGAAGGCGGAGGAGATGGCTCGAAATGCTTGATGAATTCCGTGAAGATGAAATTGCCCGCAAAGTGGGTGGTCGGTTTAAACTGACCGCCATGATTCAAAAACGCATGGTGGCGTTGAATCGCGGGGCTCGACCACTGGTGGATATTTCCACCAAAGACCTGATGCAGATTGTCGTGGCTGAAATCATGGGTAACAAGATTTACCTCGATACTTCAGGCAATGTGCAGCCCGTACAGGACGAATCGGCTCTCGTCGATAAGCTGGATCGCCTGCTGGCCGATGACGGCGGCCCCAGCCTTGACGACCTGTGAGCGCCGGACGGCCGGGAGTCTCGTTTCGCGGCTGCGGTAAAACATAAACGGTGGATGTCACCTGGGAAGTGCTGGATAGCGTTCCTCCAGGAATCGCCGTCCATGATTTGTGGGCGTAGTTTCTGTATCAACCTCAAAGTCCCTTCTCCCCTTCAGAGGGGAGATCGTGCAGCTTTGAAGCAG
>JAGQQS010000086.1:9873-11821 GCA_020426105.1 Planctomycetaceae bacterium | reverse complement strand
AGACCGAAGGCGGCAATGTGGAATTAGGCGATGAAGTCATTACCGATACCCACGTCTCGATCAGCCAGGCGGTAATCACGAACAACGGTGGTGACGGCATTGAGTATCTGGCAGACAGCCAGTTGCGTTTATCACCTGTAATTGGAGGTGGACAGGACGGTTTTGATCTGCTGCACAACTCCAGCCTTGAGGTGAACAGCTCCAGAATTTCTGACAACGCGAAACGTGGGATCGATGTTCTGAATCGCGTCGGCGAAGACTCGACAATTTCGATTGTCGACAACCAGATACTTTCAAATAAAGGGGAAGCGATCTATGTGCTGAATACCGCATCGCACCTCCAGTTGCAGAGTGATTCATCTGATCCACTGGATGTTTTTCTCGAGACACGTGACAGCACCGACGACAATACTCGATGGTTTTCGGTGGGTGGCAAGCAGCGGGAGATTCAGTGGGAAATCAGCCCGAACATCGAACTCCGTGTACAAAATAATACAATACAGTCGAATGGATCGCAGACCGGCACTTCGAGAGTCCCGATCACTGCGTCGCCATCAGCAAACGACGGTGCAGCAGAGCCAAGTCCGGATTGGGCACCCAGTACCCAGCAGATCTCAGGAACTTTGGGTGGGCTGGTAATTCGTGTCGGTGCTGTTGACTCATCAGGTCGCTTTACGCGCTCAGGCGTCGGAAATCAGCCTATTATCGACCCTACAGCCCCGTTTGTGGATTATCTCGACTTCACCGCTAATCCAAATTGGGAGTTAGGTCTTTCCGGTGTCGATGCAGAAGTCGTTGGGAATGCGTTCGACGGAAACGTTGGTGCAGATGTTTACGTCGATGCCTTTACATCCCAGGTGCCTCGAAAAACGATTATGGAATTCGGCAACGGCACTTCTCCTCGATTGATTGAATGGCTCAAAGCGGAACACGAAGGCTATCGCGATCCACTGGCACGTCTGAACATGGTGTTCCGTGAAAACACCGGAAATTCCCTCGATCTCACGAACGGTTTTGCATTCCTCGACAACGACGAATCCGATGCCAAGCGTCGCTTGGTGGGTCTGGATCCACCAGGAAACTGGGCATCGGGGAACGATTTTCGTAACCAACAGCGGACGATGGGCTTCTTTAACTCGGTCGGAGATGACTTCGTCAATCGCCTCTACTATGACCAGGTCTTCACCAGAGCCGGGGTATTCGTCGGCAACTACAGTTACGATGGCTGGGGAACGTCCACGTTCCGCGTGGAATCGGATTTTGAAACAAATTCATTTGGCCTGACCAGCCCGGCACTTGGTTTTAGCGACTTTTATGATTCGGTTGACATCAGTATCAACAATGCCAACATCCAGTGGGACACCGGGACCAATGTTGGTGGGTTCGTCGGTGCGACGCCCTGGTCACTGGACCGTGGTGACGTATTTAATGTGCGTGCCGGTCAGGATCCAATCGCTGCTGATTCACTCGATAACAATGACAGTTTCATAGGTGCCACGGACCTGGGAGTGGTTTCCGGAAATGGCTTTTCCGTGAATGCGTTGGCGGCGAATGGAGAACTCAGTCTTCATACGAAGCGCGATCGCGACTACTACAGCTTCGAAGCAGGCGGAACGGGCTCGACGAGTATTAATGTCGGCAATACAGATCCCAACGGTGACAGCCTTGTGTATATGTTGTACGAAATCGATCCCGATGCTAATCGAGAAGAAAGCCCAGTGCCGGAATACACGGCGGCCAACGGTGATGCCGTGTTTATCGTAGTGCCGGGCGGCGGGACGGGTGTGTTAACCGCGAATGTCGTGGCCGGTCATCGGTACGCCATTGAAGTGTTGAGCGACGAAGCTGAAAACGTCGTGGATTTCTCGGTCCGCTTTGCGGCAGATATGCTTTCTAATGCCAATAAACTCGCCAAGTTCCATTACGGCACAGTGAGAACTTATACGCT
>JAGQQS010000086.1:0-9785 GCA_020426105.1 Planctomycetaceae bacterium | reverse complement strand
GGTGGAGGTGTTGTAATTCCGCAGGGCGGCTCGCAGCCTGGAGCGCCGTCGGTCGTCGCCGTGGGGCCCGTGAGTCCAACGCCGCGATCAGTGGCGGTGGGTGATGTATTCATTGAGTTCAGCGAAGATGTCACTGGCTTTGACATCGCTGACCTCAAACTGACGCGTGGGGGTGTCAATATCCCACTCACCGGCCTCAGCGTCACTCGCATCAACGGCGCCTACTACTCAGTCAACCTGGGTTCGGTAACGGGCACCGCCGGCACTTATGTGCTGAGCGTGACCGCGGCGGGCTCTGGTATTGTGGACTCTACCAGTGTTCCTCTGACAACCGGTGGCAGCAATACCTGGACCGTCGCGAATACCGTCACGAGCACCCTCGATACGCCAGACACGAATCCCGGCGACGGGCTGTCTGCGGATATCAACGGCAACAAAACACTGCGTGCCGCGGTGATGGAAAGCAATGCCTCTGACGGCGAAGATGTGATCATTCTCGGGGCCGCCACATATACATTTACTTCAGCCGGTCGTTTCGAAGACCAGGCCCTGACCGGTGATCTGGATATTCATGGCAAGCTCACAATTCGCGGGGCGAGTGCGGCAACGACGATTATCGATGCTGCGTTGATCGATCGCGTCTTTCATGTGTTCGCAGGGGCGACCCTGACACTGGAAAACCTGACAATCAAGAATGGCTCGGCCTTCGACGGCGGCGGGATTTTCAACGAAGGCACGTTGATCCTGACCAACGTTAATGTGCGCTGCAACACGGCCGGAAATCAGGGAGGTGGAATCTACAACGTCGGATCCATGACGATCACGGGCGCGGCAATCTCCGAAAACCTCGCGGGTTCACGCGGCGGTGCAGTCCATAACCTCGGCACCTCATCGTACCTGAACACGACAATCTCCTCGAACGTGGCCGTGTCACGCGGCGGCGGGATATTCAACGAAGGTCCTGGCAAAGCCACAATGATCAACACGACGACCGTGCTGAACGCGGCCGGATCACGTGGTGGCGGGATTGCGAGTGAGTCATCCACCGCGACCACCCTTGGCAACTCAATTCTGGAACGAAACAAAACTGATGCCCGCGTTCCGGCCACCTCGGCTTCAACGCATCAGGAACTGATGGGCGGTGTGGTATCACTGGGCTTCAATGCCGTCCAGGTGCTTGATGCACGTTATACGACGGGGAACGCCGCGGGGTTGATCACCAGCGACAAGTTCGGACGTGATGCCAGTCCGCTGGCAGCCATGACAAATGGACTCGTTTTCGCCCCGGGAAATGGTGTCGGCTATCACGGTCTGAAGCCAACCGGCGGGGCCGTTGATACGGGAAGCAACTCCGTCTATCCCGTCGCTCCTCTCGGGGAACTGGATGGAATCGGTAACCAGCGGCTGATCGAAGGGAACGCCGACGGAGTTGTCACGATTGACCTCGGAGCGGTTGAGTATCAGGTCAATAAACCGGTTGCGTTGTTCTCGGCAACTCCAAATCCAACGGGCCGGAATGAACCGGTATCATTTACCGGAGCTGCATCGACACATTCGAACCCGGCTGTTGGCCAGATCGTACTGTGGGAATGGGACTTCGACTGGAATCCAAACAACAATGCCCCGACAGTTCCGTTGACGAACCCGGCCTACAATCCATACGAAAACTTTACGCAGGACGCCACCGGTGTCACGACAACGCACAGTTACACCAGCATGACGCGCACCAGTTACATCGTGCGTTTGATCGTCACTGATAATTTTGGCAACAAGAGTTTCAAAGACACAACGATCACGGTAGCTGCTCCGACAAAGCCAGTCGTCTCTCGTCCGTTTTCAGTGACCACGGACCTGACACCAACAATTTCCTGGACTGGCAGTCCGGCAAAGTACGGTCTGAAGGTCGATCGGGTCACTGTGGTCAATAACGTGATCACCGGTCGCACGACAGTTATTAATCTGAGCAATCTGACTTCGACATCGTACACGCCAACATCGAATCTCGCGCTTGGTCGATACGAAGTGACGGTCACAGCGACTAACGGCAGCGGCACGACGACGAGTAATGCCTACTACTTTGACGTGACGCAGATAGCTTTGACATCGCCAGTGGGGGCAGCATTCGACACAACGCCGGTATTTAAATGGTCCGCTATTCCGGGGGCATCGCGGTACGACATCTGGGTTAATCAGGCCCAGCCGACGTTCATCAACAAGGTTCTTCGCAATGAGTTTGTGGCAACGAACAGCTACGAATCCCCGAAGACGCTGGGTGAAGGCACCTATACCTGGTGGGTTCGAGCCTACGACGCGGATGGCGTGGTGGGTGAGTGGAGTCCTGGCAAAGCCTTCTCGATTGATCGCGTGACGTTTTCATCGCCGGCAGCGGTGACGCTCGATACAACGCCCACGATTACCTGGACCAACCTGGGGGCACCTCGTTACGAATTGTGGGTCGATCAGGTCGGTGGAACGAAGAAGATCATCTACAAGGCGGCACTGACCACCAACACTTATACGCCAACAACACCACTTCCCAACGGAAGTTATGAGGTGTGGGTGCGGCCACTCGCGGCCGACGGTGAGGCTGGCCTGTGGAGTCTCAAGTACAGCTTCCAGATGGATTATCGGATTGGGCCGGCACCAGTCACGCCGGTAGGTGTGACAACCGACACGACACCGACGTTTACATGGAAGGCGATCGACGGCGCAGCAAACTATGATCTGTGGGTGGATAACCTGTCGACCGGACAGAAGCAGGTCATTCGCCGCACCGTGCAGCAGGTGAACGGGGCGACGACGATTTCTTATACGCCGACGACACCTCTGGCAGCAGGCAATTACCGGTGGTGGGTGCAGGCTGTTAACTCGGCCGGTGGTCGCACGGCGTGGAGCGCTGGCACCAGCTTCCAGGTTCCTGTACCGTCGATCTTTACTCCGAAGGGTGTGCAGACGACGGGGACGCCACAATTCACGTGGAGCGGTGTTGATGAATTCAAAACATACGACCTCTGGGTGGATAATCTGACGTCGGGTGTGAAACAGGTGATCCGTGTCACAGGACTGACCAACAAATTCTATACGCCGACACTTCCGCTGGAAGATGGACAGTTCAGGGCGTGGGTCCGTGGTTTCGACAGTGCGGGTCGAGCTTCTCAGTGGAGTGCGTTCGCGGACTTCACGATCGATGCATCCATCGCAAATGCGCCAACACTGATTTCGCCGAGGGTAGTCACCAGTGACAACACTCCGACGTTCACATGGCAAAGCGTTTCGAATGCGACGAAGTATGAAATCCTGGTCAAGGACATTTCGAGTAATGGACAGCCAACGGTGCTGAACGTGAACTCGATTGTCGGAAGCGGCACTACGATCAGCTATACCACGACGACAACGCTGGCACCAAACAAGACCTATCGTTGGTGGGTCCGGGCGATCACTGTCAATAATCAGCCCGGGCCGTGGAGTCAGCCACTGGATTTCACGGTTGTCTCATCGGAACAGACCTCTCCATCCGATGGCGTCAATTCTCTTGATTCTGTCCAACTGGCGTCGGTCGTGTTGACGGCCGTTGCGGAACATGGAATCGACGACGGATTTCGAAGCGTGAGTGCGCACCCTGCGGCAACCGTGGTACAGCTGACACCTGAAGCGATGGCGAATTTCGTGACTCAGTCTGCAGCAGCTGTCATGGATGCAGCTGCTCCGGCGGCCGAAATTGATGCGGTGATGGAAGAACTGTCACTGGAATCATTGTTTATGAGTGACCTTGATGCGACCACCCGAACTCAGCCCGCTGTGGTGATTCCGGCACCGGTCGTTGTCAGTGACAACGAGCAGTCCAGCAAACTGGGGACAGGAGAAAAAATCGTCGCCGGACTGCTGGCAGCCCTGGTCATGCCTCAAGCATTACCGCGGGCGGTGGAGAATCGAAAGCAGTCGCGTTAAAGTTAGCGCGGGAAGAATTGAGGCGAGCGGGGTTAACTTTCCTCGCTCGCCGAATCCAAACCGCGATCTCCACCCTTCGCAGATTCGTCCAACGCGGCGCAAGTATCATTCGCAAAGAGCAGCCCGGCCCCTCGAAAGGCCGGGCTTTTTTTTCGGGCGTGTCTCGTTGCCAGAGAAACATTAATGACAGTTCATGTTTCGCAGACCTGCGTTGAATAAAGGTCCTGCAAACTGGAAAAATCAGCCCGGATTTCCGAGAGTCCCCGGTTTACGCAGGTAGAAGAATTAACCTGCTCTGTGCATTAAGGGGGGAGGGATTCTCCGAAGGTTGCGGAAACCATGTTCGCCATTGTACCTTTCGCGGCAGTTGGTCGATGTTTTAAACAGACTGTGTCGTCTGCTGCTGTGCTGCGCAAAACGTTAGGTCTGATTTTTTTTAGCATTTCATTCATAATGATCGGGCGAACGACATGAAGTCGTTTTTTGAACGCCGGGACCGTTGGGGGCACGGGTTGCCACTGTGGCTGATCACGGGAATCACCTTCTTGATTCCCGTGATGGGGTGGTGGCTGCAGTACATTCGGCTGGACAATGATGTCACGGGCTGGTTGCCGAGCAACGATCCTCAGGCAAAAATCCTTCATTGGTATCAGGACTTATTTCCGAGTCAGGATCGTGTACTTGTTTCGTGGGATGATTGTTCCGTCACCGATCCGCGTTTGCGAGGAATTGCCCAACGTCTGATAGGAGTCGAGAGGAACGGCGTGCGCGAAGGGGGTTCACCGCTAATCGACGACGTGACAATTCCGGAAGATGTCCTTAAGCGCATGATGAGCGAAGGGATTTCGTTTGATCAGGCACTCGGACGAATTCAGGGATTGCTGGTGGGGCAGGGTCCACTCTGCATCAAGCTGACCGAAGCGGCCCGGGAACGCACGAACACGTTGCGTATTGGTCGTGAAATCCAGGACCTTGCGAGGACGCAGTTCGGGCTTGAGGTTGAGTTGGTTGAGCGTACGCTGCCCCAGCCGACAGATAAACATCTCACGCTTGAAGATGAGGCGGGGTTTGAAGTCTATGAAGCGGCGCGCGTCTATGTGGACCAGCAGGCTCCTGCTGATGTTCAGTTATACTGGCCGCGCATGCACATTGATCACGAGGTGACCGCTCGTTTTCTGGAGGCGCTTGCCACGCTTAAGGTTCCGGATAATCCGGACGCCTTGTGCATTGACGGCACATATTTTGTACGCGGCTCAATGGCGGCAATGACCATCAGTTTTAGTGAAACCGGCGAAGCGGATCAGAAGGCAGCGATTGCCATGATTCGAGCAGCAGCGGAAGAAGAAGGCATTTCCGGATCACAGTTGCACCTTGGCGGTCGTCCGGTAGCAGCGACTTCGTTAAATCAGGCTGTGAAGCAGGCCGGGTGGAACGAGACGACACCGGCATGGAACCTGATGTACAGGTCGCCGATCCTGCTTTCGTTCATGATCACTCTGTTCCTCACCTATTTTATGCTGCGGAGTCTGCGACTCGCCATTCTTGTTCAATCGGTATCAATGCTGTGTTCGATTGCTGCCGCGGCTCTGATTCCTGCCACGGGCGCCAGCCTGAACATGGTCCTTGTAGTCATGCCGACGCTGTTGATGGTGATTACAACGTCCGGCGCCATCCATATCTGCAATTACTGGAAGAATTCCGCGATCGAAGACCCAACGGGATCGGTGGTGCATGCCGCACGGATGGCCTGGTGGCCCTGTCTTCTGGCCAGCGGAACGACCGCCATCGGGCTGGCGTCACTGGTGGTCAGTTCACTGATTCCGGTACGCGACTTCGGTATCTATTCGTCGATCGGTTGTGTTATCTCGTTCCTGTGCGTTCTCTATGTCCTGCCGTCGCTCATGCTGTACTGGCCCAAACAGCCGCCCCGACCGGAACACATCAATAATCACCTTTGGTATCGGCTTGGAGCCTGGCTGTCCCGTCATCGAGGAATGGCCATTACCGGAAATTTCGTTCTGACCGCATTCTGCCTGTGGGGAATGTTCTATTTTCGCACGGAGACGAAAGTCATTCGGTATTTTCCGGAAGAGTCGCAGGTGATGCAGGACTATCGGTTTCTGGAAGAGAATCTTTCGGGGATCGTCTCGGTCGATACGATTGTGCGGTTCAACAGCGAAATGCAGCAGAAAGTCCCGTTCCTCGATCGCGCGCGCAGGATTCTGGCGATTCAGGACGCCCTCAAACAGCATGCTGAGGTCAGTGGCACACTGTCACTGGCTTCGTTTATCGATCTCGAGCCGCCAGGGGAAAAGAAGGAGCATATTCGTGCACGCCGTAATGCGCAGTTCAGAGAGAATCTGATTGGCAAAAAGATTCATGAACGACTTCTGAAAGGAGGCGAAGCGGCAGAAGGAATTGCTTCATTGCTTGCGCTGCCCCAGCATCCGACGGACTGGAAGAAGAAAGGCGATGAGGGGCTGAATGCAGCTGGCGATGAAGTATGGCGGATTACGTGCCAGTCCAGTATTCTGTCCGACTGCGACTACGCGGTCCTGACAAAAGAACTGGCGGAGATTGCAGAGAAGGAGCTGGCGACGTTTCCGGGAGGCAAACCCGTGCATCGCGTCACCGGGCTTGTGCCGATTTTCCTCAGAACGCAGAATGCTTTGCTGGAAAGCCTGATTAACAGTTTCGGGCTGGCCTTGCTCCTGGTTTGTGCGGTCATGGCGGTGATGCTGCGAAGTATTCCGGCGGCGCTATACGCGATGCTTCCCAATGTCATGCCGGTCGCCATCGTGTTTGGACTACTCGGCTGGACGGAAATTCGCGTGGATATTGGGACGATGATCACGGCATCCGTTGCGCTGGGACTTGCGGTTGATGGAACACTACATCTGATTACCTGGTTTCGTCAGCTCATTCGGCAGGGAATGTCGCGGCAGGAAGCAGTCGCAAAATCGCTGGAACATTGTGCTCCGGCGCTGTGGCAGACCAGTGCGGCCATTGGAATCGGAATGCTCGCCCTGTATCCGGTTGAGTTACTGCTGATCAGCCGTTTTGGCTGGATTATGGCGGCGATGATCTTTGCGGCACTGTGGGGTGATGTCATCCTGCTACCGGCGCTGCTGGGCGGCCCCTTGGGGGCAGTCATCGAGGCGGTTGAACGCCAGCGGAACGAAAAGAACAATTTTCCTGGGGGGGGATATGGAAATGCTAGTGCCGAATCTGGCGTGAACGAGGTTTCCGACGTATCGCCGCAGGAGTCTCCATCCAGAGGATTTAGGGCGGCCTGTCTGATTCCGCTCACGCCGCATTTTCCTCGAATTCGTGCCGCATTTCCGGAGAAAAGCAGCTGATTACCGTGAGGGAAGACGTCCCAATCGAACCTGTTTTGGATCTCCTGTGTCCCGAAGTTGCTCAACAGGGGGGCGATGTCTTGTAAAGCCTCAACTGAATCCCTAACATCCGCGCCTCGCAGGCTGGTTTGCAGTAAACCGGCGGCGACCTGGGATTGTCGGCAACGGGTTTTCTGGTGCCGCTGATGCCTGGGTAGATAGCTCAGTTGGTAGAGCACAGGACTGAAAATCCTGGTGTCGGGGGTTCGATTCCCCCTCTGCCCATTTTTTCTAACGCGCTTGACCCCCCCCCGCGAATTACGCGTTAATTCCCGCGTGGCTCCTGGCGTGGTTTGGGGGATGTCTGGAGCCAAAAAAAACACCACCCCCGGTATTCAAGGGGAAACCGATGAAATCGACCACAACGGCAGAGTTTTGGGCAGAAGACGCAAAATCTATCGCGGAACGCGATCGTCTACGTGTCCACGGCGAGCACGTCAGCGTGACACACAACGCCAAACCGTTCACTGACTTGGAAGATGCCGCAAAGGCAAAACAATTCTGGTTGCGATTCGCAGCCGCGGCAATCGCCGTTTGTCTGTTCGTCGCGTGGATCCTATCACCGCGCACAGGAGCTGGCCGGCAAGGATCTGAACCGCAACTGGCGACAGCAGACGAACGAAACAAAATTCATTCAATCGCACAAACAGCAGTGAACACCGGCGTTCTGCTTCGCATCGAATCAAATGGAGAGCGAGCGGACGTGTATGTCCTCGAACCGTTCAAGCAAGCAACGATAGACGAAAAGAACTTCATCATTCGAATTGCCTACCTCGACGCGTTCGGCCTGGCACCGAACGCAACCAATGACAGCCGAGCGATGGCCGTTATCGACGGCACAACAGGCGAACGACTCAAAACTGTAGATATGAACCTGATCGGCCTCAGCTGGTAATTGCAACCAGCCTGTTGCGTCGATGTCACCTAAAGGATACAATTGCAATGATTCGGCAAGCACCAAAACGCGAGGCGTCACCAGTGGAAGAACTCATTGCATTCATCAACCAGCACCTACAAGAGCGCGGCCGAAGCGTGGCAGCATTGGCAGCCGACGCCGGCATTTCGCGAATCTATCTCTACAAGATATTGCGAGGGGAAAGCGAACCTTCGTTGACCGTTTCGCTGAGATTGGCAAGAGCAATGAACGCCAGTATCGGGGAGATTTGCCCGGAGAACTCTGTCTCTTTGCATTGATTCGCTGTAACCTTTAGTATACAATCAGGCCCGCAGTTCCGATAAAGAACTGCGGGTTTCTTTTTGTCTTCACTGAAGGGAAAACAATGGCAAGAGCTTCATCCGTCGCCGGCCGTCGAACAGCTGCCCGCGAATCGTTCGGCAATGCCGCCGAGACAATCGGCCCCTGCGTTGCTGGAATGTCGCTGTTCGCAATCACTCGCGGTCAATGGTCGATGATTGACGCCGTTCTGCATTGTCTCGACCAGGTTGGACCGTCAGCCGTTTCGTTGTGGACGTGGACCGTGGCCGAATATGAGGTTGAGGTTCTAACCCGTCTGCGTGTTGACAACCGCGTGACAGCTGGCCGGCTTATTATCGATCACGGAGCCCGCAACAAAAACGCGTCAATCATCGCACAATGGAAATCGAACTTCGGAGCCGACTCAGTTCGTTATGTCGTCAATCACTCAAAGATTGCAACCGTTGAATCGGAATCCGGTCTGCGTTTCCTGCTGCGTGGTTCGATGAATCTCAACTACAATCCTCGCTTCGAGCAATTCGACATCACCGAAGGTGGCCCGGAATTCGACCTGGTTCGCGAGATTGAATTGGAACTGCCGGACCTTAACGACGACTGCAGCGGCGCGGAAGTCTACGAAGCGTCCAAGATGAGCAACGCGTTTTCGCCCGAGCAATTGACACTATTTGAAAGCCCGAAGACATGGAAGCCAAACGCAAGACGGCCAAAGTAAAACCGCCGACTGAAACGCAGCCCGAGCCAACAGCCAAAACGCCGGAACTCGACAGAAACAGGATCCGGCAACTGATCGAAGAAGAAAACCCCGGCAGCAAAATTGACGACGTTGAACTGTATTGTCACCAGTTCCTAACCTATATCGAAGCCGCGCAGAATGTTCTGACCAATGGAACAATCGTTGCGCATCCCCGAACAGCGGCCCCGATGGAAAACCCCTACGTCAAGGTTCGAGCTGCAGCCCTCGGAGCGATGAAGCGAATCAAACGCCTGAGAAAACTTGACAAACTGTGGACGGAAGCCCGGCTTTATCTCGACGCGCTTTCACCACCAAACAAAAAATAAAAATTCAGTGTAACCTATCGTTGACAGCCTGTAGCCTGAAGATTACATTGCCCGATGAACTGTGCAAACGGTTCATCGGGCTTTTTTCGTTTGTGCTTTGAGGGGATGTCTAATGGATCTGCGTGAATTTAGTAGGATCAATCGCGAGCGCTGTGAATCTCCGG
>JAGQQS010001186.1 GCA_020426105.1 Planctomycetaceae bacterium | reverse complement strand
GCGATTTACTGGCAAAAAATCCGGCAGTGGGTGGTACCGGGATTTGTGAAATTGACTGGCCGCCGATGAGTCCAAAACTGCCGTCGAAGTAAACACGAAAACCCAGCCGGCGCAGTCCTATCAGTGGCAGATTAAAACTCGTCCATGCGGCGGCAAAGTCGTTGCTGTCATCGTCATCATTTGTAAAGTTCAGCACGAAGTTGCCGCTCAGCCCTTCACGACCGCCGACAATCGGAATCGGTTCGGGAATGGTGAATGTCGCGACGCCTCCGGCACTGATATTGAGCGCCGAGTCGGCACGGAATGCAGTGTTTGCCTGAATCAATCCGTTGATCATATTAAAATCGCCGTTCGCGGTGAAGAATCCCTCCGTCCAGTTTAAATTGACATTTGCGTCTGCCGTGGCCAGTCCCTCGATCAGGCTCAAAGCGCCATGCGCTTCCAGGTGATCACTGTCGATTTCGCCATTGACGTTGATACTGAGCAGGCTGCCGTTGAAATCGCCGCCAGCCCAGGAAGGCAGACTGATGTTGATTTCCGGGCCACCTGTTGCGACGACGTCGCCACCGAACGAGATCGGTTCTGCATCCAGTTCGGAAACATGATCAACGGTGCCTGAAATAGATTGCAGAAAGAGTCCCGATGCACCGATCGGTTTGTTAAGTCCCGCGACACCGAGGGTGATTGAATTGAAGTCAGTTCCCAGAAAGTTGAGATTGGCAATGACCTCTATTCCGGTGGGGATTTGCAGGGTCCCACCAGCCATAATCTTCACGGGATTACTGATCTGATCCAGGCCGATGTGAACCTCCTTCAGTTCCCATGCGCCAGGGACCAGAACGATCTCTTCGGCTGAAAGCACACCACGCAGCCTGAATCCATCCGGGGACATCAAGATGTAATTGTCGCCCGTGAAATCCGCGGTCGTGTTGAAGAGTTGTGGCAGCTCCACCCGCCCCTGCAGGCGCAATTCATTCGAATCGCCAAAATAAGTAACGGACATGTCTGTGGCGCTGACTGTCAGCAGATTCAGCAGGTTCAGTGACACATCCGGGACCTCCGCATGCACTTCGGCCAGAGTCAGCGTATTGATGATCGTGTCAATCGTGGTCTGGACTGGCGCCAGTGCTTCGCCAATCCGCTGTCGCAGGTCCTCAGTACTTGCGCGGAAGAGCAGTGCGGGGGGTACGTCACGATATTGCTGCAGCGGCTCGATTGTATTCGTCGCAATCGCCGCTCCGGTAAGCCACAGGAAATAATCCGGGTCGGTGTGGTAGTAATACGTGTCGTTCAGCCAGTCGAGGCTCAAATCCTTCTCATAGCTAATGTCGTCGGGCCGTACCCGGATCTCAAATCCAAGGGTCGCCGGATCATCGACACTGATGAAATCCGCAACAACAGGGAGTTTGTGATTATTCGGGAGGAGCAGATCACTGAAACTCGACCGAATCCAGTCACCTGCGATAAACTTATCGCCGGCCAGACTGACCGGATCGCCGTTGGTTACATAATGCATTACCCGAAACGCTTTTTCCGGTCGAAACAGATCGGCGGTCGTTTTCGCAATCGCCGGCGAGTTGAATGTGACGATCTGATCGAGCATGCCGCCCACAGCAGTGTAGTTGGCGGCGATCAACTGCGTGAGCGCTCCGCCGAGACTGTGGCCGGTGATCGAGACCCGCTGTTCGGAAGTCGTATTTGCGTCCAGCCACGCAAACACTTCGTCGCGCACCGCCTCGAACTGGTTGACACCGATGCCATCGGTGAATGCGTCGGAGAAGAAGTCCAGGATTTCCTGAGATCCGCGTACGGCAAGAATCGGAGCGAAGTTTTCGCCGATCAGGCCATAGGCGTCAAAACTCGTCGAATCATGAATCACAAGGTCCACCGTGAAGACAAACGGAGAAACGTAGCCCAGGACGTCGAGTGAAATGGTGTCTCCCACCCTAATCAGATCGGCCGGAGAATCAACGGGGCGATTGTTGAACGTATCGCGGTAGGCAATGTCACGGGCCAGAATCTCGAACAGCGCATCGTCGGCTTTCAGGCGATTACTGGTCGTCCAGACTTCATCTCCGTGAATTCCGTCGTCTGCCACGAAATAGACGTCGCCTCCAAACGTCGCCAATCCATGCGGATTCGGACTCTCACCACTGGGTGTGTCGATGCGAGTGTGAAGCTGAGTTCCATCGGGCGTGCCGTCACTGAACCACAGTTGCTGGCCGAAAGATTGATAGAAACCCTCTTCGTCGGGCGTCTCACTGCTTAGTTCCGCCGAGAAGAACAGCGTGTCGCCGACGGCCAGCAATTCGCGCGGGTTTGATCCCTCCTCGCCCGGGAAAACATCTTTGAAAAGCTGTGTTCCCTCGGGAGTTCCATCTGTTTTCCAGATCTCGGGACCATGGATGCCGTCATCCGCTGCAAAATACAGTGTGCCACCGACTGTCGCCGCCGACACTGCGACTCCTTCGTCACCGAAGTATTCATCGCCGTCAGTGCGGATGTCTTTTACGATCACTGTGCCATCAATCGTGCCATCGGATTTCCATAACGCCTGCCCGATAACCTGATCTTCGGCCCAGAAATAGAACTCACCGGCCAGTGAACCGATCGGCCTGATTCGAGCGCCCACGAAATCGATCTCGTCTTCAACAACGTGAATGTCCCGGACCATGCTGGTCCCTTCGGGCGTTCCGTTGCTCACCCACAATTCCTGGC
>JAGQQS010001185.1 GCA_020426105.1 Planctomycetaceae bacterium | reverse complement strand
TCGGATGACACGGGGCTGTTCGTGTACACGATTCCGGCCGGTGGAGCCGGGAGTTGGTACTACGCGGTGACAGAAGTCATCAATGGCAACGAGCTTCAGACACTTACTGCTGGCTCAAATTCCCTGGCCAGTCCGGTTGTCGATACGGTGGCCACGCCGCAGCCGGTTCTGGTGTCCACGATTAACAATGGCAATGGGCGTGTGTATACACAATTCATGGACTATGCGAACTGGAATCCGACGTATGAAGGCTACGCTTATAACTACAGCGTGGCTTTGCCGGTGAACTATAATCCCAATGTCGCGTGGCCGCTGCGACTCATGCCGCATGCCTATGGCGAACGCTACCGCCTCGAGGCCAACGCAGATTTCGACTGGCCAGTCATCGAAGTTTTTCCGGATGACGGTGGCGCGCAGTCAGGATTCCGCAACACCTGGTGGTATGGCTTTGCGGCGGACCATAACTACTTGACGAATGGTCCAATTCCCACCACTGGTCATATTGAAAACTTCACTGAGCAGCGATTGTTTCAGATGATGGATCAGGTGAAAGCCAACTTCAATGTGGACGATGCAGCGGTACATATTCAGGGACAGTCGATGGGAGCCTCGGGCGCGTTAGCGCTGGGCATGCGCTACGGTGATTACTTTGCATGGGCGTATGCCAGCGAACCGATGACGAACTACAGGACGAATCCGACATTTCAGAATGAATTCCAGCAGATTTGGGGAACACAGGCTTCCAATCTGCCCATCGTGAACAAAGGACCGTATGCGTCGCGGCTGTCGAAATATGACGGTACGGGAGTCTATGACTGGATGAACCTGCAGGAGATGGTTGGTGTGATGCGTGCTGAACCGATGGCGATGCTGATGGTCGGCCACGGTAAGATTGATGATGTGATCGATTGGACGACGCAGGGACTTCCAATCGTTGCGGCACTCAACAATGCCCACGTCGCCTTCACAGCCGAAAATCGCAATAACTGGGATCACACATGGATGGGGTTTGACTTCATGAACACGGCGATGTTTGGGATTCCGAACGTCAACCGAACTGACTGGATTTTTCGCAGCGACAGTAGTCTTATCGCATTTTCCAACGCTTCCGGGTCCGGGCCGTTGGTCTCACCTCCAGCCGGTACCGATTTTTACAATCTTGAACTGGACTGGTCTGTTCCCTGGAACAATTTTGGTGCCCCGATTGTGGATGCAGGGAATCACTTTGAGGTAACACTGCGGTCCCGAGCCGGAACACAGACGGCCGATGTGACTCCTCAAAAAACGACGTCATTCAAGGTGCTTCCGGGGGCCACTGTTGCCTGGCAAAATCGCAATGCGTTGACGTCGCAGTTATTGCAATCCGGTTCTGTCGTGGCCGACTCCGCTGGCCTTGTCACGATCCCTGGAGTACAGATCCTCACCAACAACGGCAGTCGACTGATCCTGGATGTTTCGATGTCAACTCCCGTCGTCCTGGGGCCAGTTGGAACGACGTTACAACAGACTCCGACAATTACCTGGACCGCCAGTAACGGTGCCGCCACCTATGAAGTCTGGGTCAAAAATCTGTCAACTGGTCAGAATCCCGTCATTCAGACGATCGTCAGCAATCCGGGGTTTACGCCGATGAATGCCATGGGAATCGGCAGTTATCGTGTCTGGATTCGCGGGAAGTCCGTGTCCGGGATTTACTCGGCGTGGTCAGCTCCATCCGATTTCAAAATTGCAACGCCAGCCGTGATCGGCAGCCTGCCACCATCCTTCAGCGACGCTGCAGTCATCTCCTGGGCCGCTTTGCCCGGAGCGACCAAATATGACTTATGGGTCGATAATCTTTCAACAGGTCAGTTGCAGGTGGTCCGACAGACGTCGTTGACTGGCACGTCTTATCATCTGCCGGGTAATCTGTCCCTGGGCACATATGCGGTCTGGGTACGCGGCATCGACGCAGGGAACAGCCCGGCATTCTGGTCAACTGCCAGGCAATTTAACATCGCCCCGAAAGCGATCAGCACATCTCCGAACAGTCCGGGCTTTCTGGCTCAGCCTGTCTTCCAGTGGCAGGCTCTTTCCGGTGCTTCGAAATATGAAGTCTTCGTTCGCGACCGAGCGACGAATGCGACGATTCTCAACCCAACCAACATTTCCGGAACCAGCTACACACCTTCGATTTCATTGCCGGCGGCTGATTACCGCTGGTGGGTGCGGGGGATGAACAACGCCGGCGTCGTGGGCAGCTGGAGTCTGCCGCTGGACTTCAACGTTGGGGGGAAGCCGACGATCCTGACACCAACCGGTTCCACTTCGGATCGAACGCCTCTGTTCTCCTGGACATCGGTGCAGGGAGCCAATCACTACGAACTGTGGGTGTCCAGAATTGACGGATCGGGCGTTGTCATCAATCTGACCAATATCAGTGTGGCGAACTATACACCGCCTGCAAATCTGGCACCTGCGGACTACCGCGTCTGGGTTCG
>JAGQQS010001184.1:2136-2686 GCA_020426105.1 Planctomycetaceae bacterium | reverse complement strand
CTGGGCCGGGAGACCAGTTCAATCCATCGGCACTTGTCCAGAACGGCCGATCAGTACTGATCAACCAGATCTTGTAAACCTTGGCCTCGACATCCCACACCGGAGCCGTACGGATTTGCAGCGTTTGCCACGGCTTTGCACCCCGAATGACAGCCCCCCGCTTTTTGGGTGAGTGCAACGTCCGTTTCAGCCCCTGAAGTTCGCCGATCGCGTAATCGTCGAGAAACAATTGTCGTTCCCCAACCGGAACATCAATCGGCTCGGCAGCATACAACCAGCCGGAAAACAACAGGAAAACACACCACGCAAAGTTCTGCCGCACAATGATTCTCCTGTTCGACCTGCACTACTCGATGAAACATCTCCTTCCACTTTCAGGAACAACATCAACCCCGTCAAGCCGTTTTTCAAGTAAAGTTCCGAAGTGATCTGTCTATCGCAAAATGTCATCCAAAAGTATGGGGTACCACTGCTGATGCCGACATGCTCTGCAGTGATTTCGTGAGGTTCCAAAAACCAATCGAGGTCCAAACGTATGTAGGGTACGCCT
>JAGQQS010001184.1:0-2128 GCA_020426105.1 Planctomycetaceae bacterium | reverse complement strand
CGCCTCGGCGTACCAATCCCCCGACCACAAATCGACCCCAGAACGTCTCTCATTCACCTGACAATGACCAGTGGACAGACCAGTAGGACATGCTGTACATGAAGAATCTGAACAAAGCGCACGACATTTATCGATAGCCCGACCAGCAGGCTGCGCCTGCACCTCCCTCCAGGGAGCATTCGGCCACCAATTCCCCTCGACGTCAATCCGCACTGTTTTTAAAGTGTAGTTAGGCTTTTTCATACCCAAGCCCCGGAGAGCCTAAGGCGACATCATGCGCAAAAACAACAATGGCACGCCATCACCCGTATTGATTACGGCAGTTGAATTGTTGTATGAATTCATCGCTGCAGCGGCAATTGGGTCTGCATGGTATTTCCTCAATCGCCGACAAATCGACCTCCCGACGGTTTCGACATATGCGTTTACATTAACCGAGTGGTGCTTGACCCACTGGTACGTGTTTGCCTTGATCATTCTGATTCAGGGAGGAGTCTGTGTGGCCAGTCATCGGCCCGGTCCTCAAGAACCTCAACCGGGAACTCTCTTGAATCGCATGGAAACCTTTTGGTTTTACACGGTGATCTGGACTGCCCCGCAATAATCCTCTTCTGTATCATAGGAGTGTTGAGCGTCTTCAATGTCTGACCAAGGTATTGAAGTGATTAAGTGCCATCCGGCAGGGTGGCATATCTCTGAGAAGGAGTTAATGAAACTGGATGACAAAGGGCCAAGTTCTTGCCCATGTCGATGGCAACCATTGGGTTCATGTTGAAACTGTGTTCAGCGATTTGGATGGACGTGAATAGGCCCGAGTATATGACTCAGAAGTTGGCGGCTATTACGACCAATGGCTTACCATCTTTATGACCCGACACGGCAATGATAACGCTATGATTCGAGTCGGATCATGGTAGAAGGGAAGCCACTGAATGCATGAGATAATTACTTCTGGCCCAAAAACTCTTCGATCAGCCAGCCGCCTCTCGCAATTACTTGCCAATGGAATAATCACGCCAGATGAGTTTGTATACAATTTCCTTGAAAAGCTGGTTTACTCTGACGAGTCTTATTGGGAGGAAATCGTTGCCAGTCTTTCTTCTGAATCGCTCTCTCTTCTCGTGATATTCGCTCGTGAGTACCTGTTGAAAAGTGATTTCCGCCCTGACACTGGAATCGTCCTTCCGGTAAATGACCCAAAAGCAAAACAAGATAGAATAGAATGGCTTCGCCCAAGGTATATGGAATTATTTACACTGTTAGAGAAATTGCTTTCAAAGCGTTCCACTTAACTCATATTTGTGGCGTGCGGCGGGGTGGCACTGTCAGAGATCGTCGTTTGATATTCTTCCGTGGGCCACTGGCTGTGCCAGTGGCCCATTCGGACATCCTTCGAAATTCACAAACAGGCTCCCCGTCACTTGACCAGTCAATCGGGTAACACCTGTAGCCGGCGGGTGGCATGTTTTCATCGCGCCAGCAGGGAAAGCATGTTCCGTTTGGACCTCATCAAACACCGACCCGAAGGCCGTTCGCCAAACCGCAGTCGGCGATATCAATAGAGGAGTCAACCGATGCCCCCACGCAACATTCACTGGTATGCAGAAAGTGGTGACCTTGACGCAATTCGTGTGTCAGTTGCGGCAGGTGCCGACATCAATGAAAAGGACAAGTTCGGCAAAACTGCGTTACTTTGTGCAATTGTGGAAAAGCAAGTCGTAGCGGTGGACGAGCTTCTGAGGCTTGGTGCCAATGCGGCAATTCAAGACGCTGACGGATCGACCGCCTTGCATTATGCAATCGAACATAAGCTGCCAAGGGTTCTGCAAGAACTTTTAACGAAATGCCCGGAAGCAATATCAATCGCTGACAAACACGGGAATCAACCTTTGTGGACTGCGGCGTTCAATGCAAGAGGAGACTACGAAATGGTTACGATGCTTTTGGAATGCGGAGCCGATCCAGAGCATGTCAATAAGGTCTCCCTCACACCGCTAGATATTCCAAAAAGAAAGGGAGAACCAGCGCTATTGCAACTGCTGGAATCGAAAGTTGTTCGCAAATCCGTAAGATAAAATAATTCAAACCGTCCTCTGGGTCCCACAGGTTGCCGGTACTCCGGCTACCT
>JAGQQS010001183.1 GCA_020426105.1 Planctomycetaceae bacterium | reverse complement strand
CTCCGGTTTGGACGGTATTTCTGATTTGTGCTCTGGTCCATGGTCTTGGGTCCGGCGCAATCGACTCAGGATTGAACGGATATGCCGCCCATCACATGTCGGCCCGACAGTTGATCTGGCTGCACGCCTGTTATTGTTTCGGTGCGCTGATCGGCCCGATTGTCATGTCCCGACTACTCGCCAGCGGTCGCCATTACAGTGCAGGCTACGCGACTGTCGGCGGGACCATGCTGGTCATGTCCGTGATGTTCCTGCTGACGTGTCGCGTCTGGGGCGAAAGGACGCGCGCGGCTGAGAACAAACGAGTGGTCGTCAGCTATGGAACCGTCCTGCGGCATTCCGCAGTCTGGCTTCAAATGGCGGTTTTCTTCCTGTACACCGGTCTCGAAGTCACATTCAGCCAATGGACGTATACCGTGTTGACCGAGTCGCGAAACGTCAGTCCAAACACTGCAGGCGCCGCGGTGGGCGTCTATTGGGGTTCCGTCGGGCTGGGGCGCGTGGTTTCCGGAGTCATCGCGGATCGAGTGGGAATTGATCGTCTGCTGCGGTACTGCCTGATTGGGGCCGGCGGCGGAGCGTTTCTGTTTGCCGCACATATGCCCGTGGAAATTTCGATCGCCGGACTCTCGCTGGCTGGTTTTGGACTGGCCCCTGTTTTTCCCTGCCTGATGTCCCGCACTCCGCACCGACTCGGGACCGGACTATCGACCCATGCTATCGGGTTTCAGATCGGTGCCGCGATGATTGGAGCTGCGGCTGTCCCTGGAATGCTTGGCGTTCTGGCAGGTCCCGGAGGCCTGGAAGTCGTCTCCATTGGTGCGGCGATACTGTTTGGACTTCTGATCGTGCTCCATGAATCCCTGCTTCGATTGCCGGATGCCGGTCCGGACCCCGCGTGATTCCGAATACGAATCGGCAGTACTTCAGGTTATGTGAGGGGGACTTATTTTGATTTGCGCGAATTTTGGGTTGATCGCGGGTTCCCGGTCAGATGAAAGACAACCCGCGGGGAACTAAGATCAAGTTCGAATTTACGACAACGAGCCTTCAGGAGCAGCCGCTGTTCCTACAGGAATCGCTGGATTTCAACAGAAAATCTGCAGGACAGACACTTGGCTACCAGAATTACGGGCTTCGAAACATTCGATATCCGATTTCCCACGTCACAACAGCTGGACGGTTCCGATGCCATGAATCCGGACCCCGACTATTCGGCGGCCTACGTTGTGCTGCGGACCGATTCGACGGATCGGTGCGGATACGGGATGACGTTCACGATTGGGCGCGGCAATGAGATTTGTGTGGCAGCGATCAGGTCGCTTGCCACACTGCTTGTTGGGCAGTCCGTGGAATCTCTGATGACGGAACCCGTGACGCTGTATCGCCGACTCACGGGGGACAGTCAACTCCGCTGGGTTGGCCCGGAAAAAGGCGTGATCCATCTGGCCGCCGCCGCTGTCATTAATGCGGTCTGGGATCTGTGGGCGCGGATTAAGGGCAAACCGGTCTGGCAGATCATCTGCGAAATGTCGCCGGCACAATTTGCGTCCTGCGTGGACTTCCGATATCTGACGGATGCCCTGACGCCAAATCAGGCAGTCGAAATTCTGGAGCGGCACGCGAAAACCCGTGCTCAGCGGATCGAAGAACTCACAGGAGTTGGTTACCCGAGCTATACCACGTCCGCCGGATGGCTGGGCTATTCGGATGACGCGCTGAAGCAGAAATGCGCTGATTTGAAAGCCCGCGGCTGGAGCCATTTCAAAATCAAAGTCGGGCGCGATCTGGATGACGATCGCCGTCGCTGCCGCGTGCTGCGTCAGGAGATGGGAGAAGACGCGCACATGATGATCGACGCCAATCAGGTCTGGGATGTACCGCAGGCGATCGCTTGGATTCGCGAACTGGCTGAGTATCGTCCGTGGTTCGTGGAGGAACCCACGTCACCCGATGATATTCTGGGGCACCGTGCGATCGCAGAAGCGATCAGGCCGATTCGAATCGC
>JAGQQS010000085.1 GCA_020426105.1 Planctomycetaceae bacterium | reverse complement strand
TTTCGAAACTCGGTCAGGAGGCCGGTCAATTGCCACCGGGCGCCGAAGGCGTCCTGTGCATGGACTGGTTTAATGGTTGCCGCACGCCGTTAATGGATGGTTCACTCAAAGGCAGTTTCTCCGGTCTGGCGTTACACCATCGACCAGCCCACCTGTATCGAGCACTCCTGGAAGGCTCAGCCTTCGGGCTGCGGTGGATCGTGGAGCTGCTGCGTGAGGGGGGTGTTCCCGTGCGGAAGTTCGTCGCGACTGGCGGTTTGCCGCATCACAATCCACTGGTGGTGCAGGTCTATGCAGACGTACTGGGCGAATCGATCATGGTACATCCCAGCCAGCAAGGTCCGGCACTGGGGGCCGCTATTCTGGGGGCGTTGGCTGCTGGCGAATTCTCATCACCTGGTGCTGCCATTCGAGCGATGTCAGTTCCGAAAGCTGGTACGGCAGCAATCTTCAAACCCAATCGATCTAATCGAACAGCCTACGACGCGGTGTACCGCGACTATCGGCGGCTCGGCGATTTTCTGTCTTCAAAACCTAACCTCTGAAAAAGCAATACGTGAATCCTATGGCATCAAAGAAACTCGGAAAAAAACACGTTCAACTGGTCGCAAGCGGCGATCTGCGATTGTCGGCGAATCAGGTTTGCTGGCCGGCACAGGCCGCCATGGAAAAGGCGCTCGGGAGCGCACTGCAGGCAGAAGGCTATGAGATCATTCGCGCTCATGCTTATCAGCCTAAGGAGAAGCACGGCTTTATTTCGAGCCAGCGTCAGGGGATGGAGGTGTTTCGCACGATTGATCCTGATGCACCACTGATCGTGGCAGAAGCGGTCTGGCAGTACTCTCATCATGTCCTGGCAGGTCTGACGACTCATCGCGGCCCCATCCTGACAGTTGCCAACTGGAGTGGCCAATGGCCGGGACTGGTTGGCATGT
The DNA here is from genome assembly GCA_020426105.1 of Planctomycetaceae bacterium. Lineage (GTDB taxonomy): Bacteria > Planctomycetota > Planctomycetia > Planctomycetales > Planctomycetaceae > SXXK01. Next base: position 7,120 of record JAGQQS010000085.1, on the reverse strand, counting down.
TGAATCTGAATGGTTCGCTGACGAAAGCCGGCGTGCGGTATTCGACATTGTGGAGTCAGGATTTCACGGATCAGTTCTTTAAATCCAAACTGCAGCAGTGGCTGAAGACCGGAAGCGTCACGCATTCCCTCGATCACGTGACGCCTCTCGATAAAGTGAAGGTGCCCGGAAAAGCCGCGAAACTCGGCGACACCCTTGCGACTCAATTGCGTCGCGACAAGGCAATCATGGGGATTTTTGATGAGGGATGCATGGGCATGTTCAATGCGATCATCCCCGATCATCTGCTGCACAGTGTGGGTGTCTTCAAGGAACGCCTCAGCCAGTCCGCACTCTATCATGAAGCACTTCAGGTCAGTGACGCGGAAGCGGATGCAGTCCGTGCCTGGCTGGAAAAGAAGGGGATGACGTTTCATACCGGACCAACCCATGCCACCGATCTCACCGATGCACAGATTCAACTTCAGTGCAAAATGTACATTGCAGCCATGCGAATCTCTGACGACTTTGGCTGTGACGCCATTGGGATTCAATATCAACAGGGTCTGAAAGATCTGTTGCCGGCCAGTGATCTGGTGGAAGGGACGCTGAACAACACCGACCGTCCGCCTGTTAAATCGCGGGACGGGAAACGCGTGCTTTACAAAGGTGAGCCGCTGGTCCACTTCAACGAAGTGGACGAATGCGCTGGTCTGGACGGGCTGTTGACATATCGCGTGCATCGCGAACTGGGTCAACCGGTCGAAAACACGCTGCACGATGTTCGCTGGGGTGAGCAATTTGGCGATGACTATGTCTGGGTGCTGTTGATCAGCGGAGCGGCTCCACCGGCACACTTTATTGGCGGCTGGAAAGGCACACACGGATATCGGCAGCCAGGAATGTACTTCCCCAGCGGTGGCAGTACGGTTCAGGGCGTTTCCAAACCGGGTGAGATTGTCTGGAGCCGAATCTATGTGGCAGACGACGCCTTAAACATGGACATCGGGCGTGGTGGCGTTGTCGCACTTCCGGAAGCGGAAACTCAGCGAAGACTCAATGCCACAACCCCACAGTGGCCTATTATGCATGCCGTCACGTATGGTGTCAGCCGGGATCAACTCATGGCTAAACACCAGGCAAACCATATTCAGGTGGCCTATGCGAATGACGCCAAGAGTGCGGACGAATGTGCTCTGGCAAAAGCCAGCCTTGCACGATCACTGGGAATCCGAGTGAACATCTGCGGAACTCGAACACGGACTGAACCGTGGAAATAAGGCGATTGTCCTGTGTTCGAATTTCGCTCAAAGTTTCCGTCTTTGAACAGTCGCTCAAAAATGGTCACGATGTTGTCGAATGTTGCCAAAAACAAGCGGACACATGACCGCACTGGCAAGAAGAGTCATGAGGCCTAAACGAGATCTTCAGGCTGGCGAAACCCATGAAGGATGCGTATCACTTCGATGCCATCGTCATTCGGACGATAGTAGATCACGTAATTGCCCACCGATTATCGATGTACAGCCAGATTTCAATGGCGTCCGTTCCCGCCCGCGCTGTCTTTTCAATCCGGTGCGTCATGCAGAACGCTGTTCCTTCAGCAGGCGAGTCTTTTCAATGATCTCAGAGCTGTCCCACGGTGTGGTTTTGCCTCGGTCAGCCTCTTCAGCCCCTTCCTGAACGTACTGAAGGAGCCGCAATGCGTCTTCCGTCATCACGTAGTAGCTGTCGTGACTACCTTCCACATGAACAATGCCGGTCGAAGCGCCCGTTACCAGGTTTTCCACGTCACTTGACAGCTTTGGGTGCATTGTCATTTTTCCAGATCAGAATCGTCTCACGCGGAAGTGGCCATCGACAACTCTTGTTGCTGGATTTTACCGACTCACAGAACTATTTGCCCTCTGTCTCCCAGGAATTGGTCGCTTGTTTGAGGCCTAATTGCCGCAAGCCGCATTCGCGACAGCCACGGTCGCGCAATCGTGCTGTGTTAGTTGAAGACGCGTCACCAAAGTCCCGTCGCAGACTGGGGCACCGAGCGTTCGTCCATACTGTCATAGTGATGCTGTGGAACCTGCTGCAGCAGACAACCGCCGATCTCGTTTCGCAAATGCAATGATTCCTCGCGGGTGAGCTTTGAACTATCGATCGAAAGTTGCTTCAGGTTGTTTTGCTTCGCGAGCTGTACCAGCAACGGGACGCAATCCGCGCTCACTGGTTCTCCTCCCAGTCTCAGGCTGAAAGTGAGATTCAGGTGCAGCAGTCGTTCAAGCGATGCTTTATCCGCGTCGTAGAGCATGAAATCATGGAAAGGCGTTCCTGCTTTTCCGTGTACCGCTTTCAGCGCATCTACTCCTGCATCATCAAGTTGACTTGCATCCATACTGAAAAAAATCAGGCGCCCGATGCATGCTGGTGAAAGGTCGGCAGGTTTGATATTCGAATAAGCGATATTCAAACTGTACAGCGACGTCATGGAATCAAGAACCGATGCACTCTGACCGCTCAGGTGACTGCGTCGCACGTCCAGTGCCATCAATCCTTTGCATCCAGACAACTCCTGAAAACCGACGTCCGTGACTTGTGTCCCTTTGAGCACAAGTTGCAGATTCGACAATGCTCGCAGCTTTTCAGAATGCTGGCAAATCCATTGATCATTCACCGGTCCAGGTGCAAAGCGGATACTATTCCGGGTTGAACGATGGCCAATGATCGCTGAAAGCGTTCGCTGAATCAGCGGCTGCGAATAAGTGCGATAGTACTTGCCGCCCGCTTTTTCAAAAGTGGAGCCAAAATCATTGACGTTCAGCCACCATTGAACAACCGCGATCAGGCCGACGAACAGCAAAATGGTTCCTGCACACGCAACTATGCGGCGTCGCAGCCGCATTCGGCGAGTGCTTGCGTAAATGGACGGACCGTTTTCCATTGTCAACTTTTGCCGCACCTTGTTTCAGGGTTTATGATTCTTCAATCAACTGCCGTTGCCGCCAATTGCTGCCAGCCCCAGCGGTACAGGTTTCGAGCATCCGTGTAACAAGATGCGGAGGCCGCGGAGCCGAGCACGACGACGATTAATCGGTCGCCGTCGCGCTCTGCGGTTGACACCAGGCACGCGCCGGCCTGTTCCGTCGTGCCGGTTTTGATTCCGTCATAGCCTTCCGTCGCTAACAGTTTGTTGGTGTTCTTCCACAGCACGTTTCTGGTCCTGCCATCCGGACCATGAACGGTGGCGCCGCGCTGACGAGCTGAGCAGTACCTGCGAAACAACTCGCTCGCCAGCGTTGCTCGCGCCAGCAGTGCCAGATCACTGGCGGTCGATAAGTGCGATTCTTCATTCAGTCCGTGAGGGTTGCTGAAATGAGTGTCCGCCATTCCAAGTCGTACCGCTTCGGCATTCATCGCCGCGACGAAAAGTAGCAGCGGATCGGCCACTGCCGTTGTTGAGTCTCCCGATGGCGCCAGTCGAGCTCCAAAGTGTTCAGCCAATGCGATACTCATGTCGTTTCCGGATGGCAGCAGCAGTCCGAATAGTCCTTCACGGACTGATACCGATTCGCCGGCACGCAGCCCGGACGTAGAACCTCGGGTTTCGTCGGCACGCGCAGACATCGTGATCATGTCATCCAGCACATCAGGATGTTCGGCAGCCAGTCGCACCACCAGCCAGGCCGTCATCATCTTGGTTGTACTCGCGAACGGCCGAGGCGTCATTGTTTCATGGCCCGCAATCGTTCTTCCGTCCGACGCATCGACGATAATCCAACTGTCACAGGAAACGAATGGTGGACCGTCCAAGGCATCCAGAGGTTGCCGGGGCAATACCTCCGCATTCACAATCTCCGGAGCGGGCACGACAGATTCCTCAACAACAGGCCCCAACGCTTTCCAAAGTGATGCGTCAGCCACTCCTGTCGGCGTTTGTCCGATCGACTCCTGAAACCTTTTCACCGCCGCCTCGGTGCCACGACCAAAATCGCCATCCACCCCAAGCTCAGGCGATGGCTGCATACGAGCATTCAGCGTTCGCTGCAGCGACTCTACCCGGGGCCCAAATGCTCCGATTCTCAGTTCGGTAGTTTCATCCCCGGCAATCACGGGGCATCCATCAACCAGTCCGACCGCAATCAAACACAGGCAGGTCGGCATGAGAATAATCGAACGGCGAAACATGAAACGTCCTCACCCGAGTAATATAAGCGGCAAGCAGGAATCCAGCATCAGACTGATGCTGGGAACACGAAATCGACGCTCAGTCAATGACGATTTTATGAGTCTTTGACGTGAAGAATGCGACCGAAGCACCATCAGTCCCGGGACTGAGGACGTCTCATCAACAGAGGTTCCAGCGCAGAATTCATGAACGATTCAGATCAGGATCGATTCAATCGAACAAGAATACCAATTCCCACCGGGATTCCAATAACTATCCCTGGGCTCAGAATTGGCACGCATGCCAGAATCGCCGCATAGTGAAGCAGTCCCTTGCTCCTGTTCGCCAACGCGAGGGAGGAGAGACAAAAGATCAATCCGTCATAGAGAGCTACGACAATCAGGAGCATCTGAAAGAAAAACATGTCACCCACAGTTTCGGAAGAGAAAATCAGGCATAACCACAAACTGGCGGCACTATAGAGAGCCGACAAGATGATGAGGATGACTGGCAGTTTTTTGGGGAAGGGAGCCACAATGAGACCTGGCCTCTCCGTTTGATCCGTTGAATCCAGTTTTGGTTTGCCAATCGCCTGCCGTGCCCTGTCTTGTTTAACACTTGGTTGCGTGGGCGATTTCGCAGCAACAGCATACAGCCCGCATCCACAATCCTCACAAAATCTGTCTGTGTCAGCCACCTTGTGCCTGCACACCGGACATGCTGTTAAAGCCGACCTGGTACCACAATGGCTGCAGAACTTACTGCCCTGCCGTAAATAGTTTCCACATTTTCGACAAGTCAATGAACCGGGCACATCTGCATTTGTTGTAGTTTCATGCGGGTTTGCGGGTTGCGAAGTGGCATAGGCCGATCCTGTGACCGATGTGCGTGATCTGGTTGTAGAAGCACGATGCGAAACTCCTGCCGCGGACGACGATTCTGATTCCACCGACGCGCTGTTTTTCGAGACCTGCAACTCTATGTCTTTGGCCGGAGGCCCGAATGATTCCGGTGCCGAACTGGCAAAGTCAGGGAACGAGTCCGGATCCTTCAGCGCGGCCTCGATTACCGCAAGGAAACAGGCCGTTGATCGCACGGCAAACGTCAGGGTCGATGCTGAACGAGTGACCAACAGGACTTCATTATTTCCGAAGTAGTGCGCGCGAATCTGCAACGAACTAGCCGTCCCGTCAGGCGTCAGTTTTGCGAGAATGACATTGAACATCCACCGCAGCAGCAATGTTCGCGACGAAAGCTGTTGCCCGACATCGCCAAAAATGAATCCGCCCGCGACTTCTGTGCAGAGGCCCCGTTGAGCGAGTCCCGACAGTGAAGCCTCGAAATCGATAGAACGGTGATCTGTCTGGTCCGTGAATTCCGACAGTGAGTTGACAAGCCACTGCGGATGTTCGGCACCTCGTCCGAATTGTGCTTTCACGGATTCCGGAGTCAATAAGACTGGTGCTTTCGAATCATTCGCAATCTGCGCCAGTTGGGAACTTCGTTGCAGGTCTAAGGCGGCGGCGAAGACCAGTCCTGGCTCGGTGGAAAGCTCAATGATAGAACTCCCGTCGTCGTCGTCATCATCGCCACCCATGACACTTCGGCCAATGATCTGTTCCAGTCCGCCGATTATGGATTCTACGGGGGCTGGTTGCCGAAAACGCAAGGCGTCTGCCACCGTGGACACGAGAACTCCGGGTGTATCATCGGCGGCGAAGTACACCGTATGGGAGGTCGCACTGTGACCGTCTGTGGATGCCAGTGTGGCAAGGGACCGTGGTGCGGTCAGAACTTCGAGGATGCGACGTCCTTCCGTTCGCAGGTTACCATCCGCATCTGTCAATCCAGAAAGTGGAATACCTTCATCGTCGGGAGCGTCAAACCTGTCCAATGGAGACAGCAGGTTTGGAGTCCCGAAAGCGTACCTTTTCAGGGCGACGAGCGACTCAATCGGAATAGAAAGATCGGTAGATGGTTGCATTACGGATCCCATTTGAACAGGCCGGACTTTTCTTTTAGAGGATCACGAACGACAGATTCCGTAAGTTTTTGTGTGACACCCTTCAGGAATTGTTCTGCAGTCTGGCCCGCGATCTCATGATTGTTTCTGATTGCATTCCACAACGCCTTTCCCGTGTCGGCGGGGTTCCCAAAGCTTTGAACCGCCTGATTAAAAACTCCAAGTTTCTGAAACAATTGATCGCCGGCCAGGCTAAAAATCACATCGGTACCAAGTTCGCCCCCAACCTGGATCGCGTTGTCTTTCCACTTGCCATCCACGGCCGATCGTCCGAGCCAGGTCCCAAGCGATCGTAATCCGGAATATCCCAGGTTCAGCTGGAGGGCCGCCGGTCCTGTAAATGCAGACACGATGCCGAATAGAAAATCGGTCGTCGTTGTGGACTTGTCAGCCAGTTGAAACATCCACCAGGCCTGACGCAGTTTCCACTTCGCCCACCATGCCGCCTTCTTGGCGTCGTCGAGTTCGCGTTCGAGATCGGGAATCGTTTTTGGTGGAGGTTCCGGAGGCACGCTGATCGTTGGCGGATCTGGTTGTGGCTCTACAGGTACATCCGGTGCATCTGGAATTGGAACAGAAACTGGTGGGTCTGGCGTAAGAAGATCATCCAGTAGACCGGGGATCTTTTGAGCCAGGTCTCGTTCATCGTCGGTGAGCTCACTCGACCCCGGTCGATCAAACTGTACGTCAACCGAAACCCAGATATTTCCATCTTCATCTTCGGCCTTCGGACCGAAACTTGTGACCCGACCACGATCCCCCAAATAGCCGTCCTGGTAGTGCTGATCGCCACTCGAAAGATCAAGATCATATCTGTCGCTTCCGCTGACATGAATATTGGCACCGACGCCTCGATTCCGAACATCCTGAGCCGCATCACCTGAAAGAACAATCGTCCGTGTTTCTCCAGTCTGCTTTTTTGCATCGCCAATCAAATTGGCGATATCCTGACTGGTCAGATC
>JAGQQS010001182.1 GCA_020426105.1 Planctomycetaceae bacterium | reverse complement strand
GCGGTTTCCGCTTGGTGGACGTAGATGTAGAAGGTGGTGCCTGCCTCAGGACCGCCTTCTCGCCGAGTGTCGTAGCCGATGTTGGTGAGTATCGACTCCGGTCGTCTGTAGGGGCTTGACTCGACAGCGGTATCTCTTTCGCGTGACCAGAACAACGAGTCCTGAGCGATGGCATACTGAGAGCGAGCCACAACAAACAATGCGGCAATCATTCGGGTAGATGGGGACACGGTAGTGGGCCTTTCGTTTTATTGTCTTGTGCCGGACACCAGTGTGTCCTGCATGCTGAATCCAGCGGCACGTGGTCCTTCCTCTGACGGTGCATTGAATCTCTGAATCCCGAGTTGTAAGACTCGAATTCGTCCGGAAGGGAGTCCGTTCCCAGTGGGGTGAGTTCCCGAAGGAACGCCAAAATCATCTACGGCGGTGGCAGTGAGCTGCAATGGGGGTGTCAACCCGCCTACGGCTCAGCAACTCCCAATGCTTCACTTGGCTCGACCAGGTAGACACGATCGAGTTCGCTGGGATTGGCAAATCGGAGCCTCTGCAGCGCATTTGCAGGGAAGACCGGATGGTTGGTGGAATCTTGCCGGGGCGGTCAGTCAGATGACTCTTCCTCTTGCTGGCTGGCAGTAAAGAAATCCTGAATCGACTCGGAAAGTTTTTCTCGCACCGCGTTCCAGCGGATCTGCAAATGAGATGGCGCTTCGCCCAGCACCGTGGCGGCGACGGGAAGCGAAAATCCCCACACCCAGATCAGATTGACGAGCAGCGCTTCATCGGGCGTCAGGGATTCGGTGAGTCCATCCAGTCGACTCCAGAGCGGCTGGAGCAACTCCTCTTCCACAGCGTCGAAGGCGAGTACTCGTTGATGTGTCGACAGGTCGTCGATCGTTTTTCCGACCAGACATGCCTGAACGGTTTCAAAAAGTTTGAGCTTGACGGATCTCCAGTTCCGCTTCACCGTGGAAGGATCAACCTTGAGGATCTCTGCCACTTCATTCTGTGACAGCTTTCGGCAGCTCAACAGGTATAGAATTCTCCGGTCCTCCTCGGTGATTGATCTTGATTTCTGCCACACGGCCTCCAGAAGTTCTTTCCGCAGGCTGACTGACTGGAAGAATTGCTGGTGCCTGAAATTGAATTGACGAGGTCAGGATCGAGTGGGTCCTGACGTTTCTTTCCTGTCCTTCCGTAACGCTCGCGGGCCATGTCGGTAACCTGCAGCCGAATTCTGTGCGCTGCCAGGGAAAGAAAATCGGCCACGGACGTTGGTTTCGTCTGCTCGACTGCGTTGATGATCTGCAGAAAGGAGGCGTTTACAACTTCAGTCGGATCAATAGCATTACGGAGCGGGTCTCCGCGGCCAAAGATCTGGCGGGCCAGGATTCTTAGTCGCCCGTAGGCGACCCTGAACAGTTCTGAAGACGCACCCGGAATCTCCTTCTCCAGATTCAGCAGGCAGCCTTCAATTTGATCAATCGTTTGATCGTGCATTGCGCACCCACGGTTATGTCGCCCCAACTTTCAAGCTGGATTCTACCGATATTGCCGTATCAGAATACTGACACAGCATACTTTCTGAGGTTGGAGAAGGCAACACAGTTGTTGCGATCCGGGAGACTTCATGTCCGCATCATCACGTTCTCATACGTCACATCTTCCGTGTTCCGTTCGATTCCTGTTTCTGGGGTATCCCTCAGGGATCTTTTCGGGTCTTCTTCAACTGAACAAACAGCAGGTCGACTTGGAAGAAGCGCGGTGGCGGGGAGCGGCTTCGATCGACGTCAGCAATCGGCAGATCAACGATATTTACTTTCGCCCGCAATTCGCTTCTGATGTCTTCATTTTCGTCCAATTGACGGATGAGCGGCGCGCGATCGCTCAGATGGTTGGGGCTATAACGCGCATGGAAGTCCGTGTCGAATTTGAACTGGAAGGCAGGACACCGTTTGCCGTGAAAGATAGCACGGATTTGCCATGATCTCTCAGCGAATCATGGACACATCAATCCGGCGTGACGGATGCTATGGACGTGGCAGGCTGTCAGCACACATAACGACCCGAAATCCATTTGCAAAGAAGCACTCGCTCTTCGGACTTCTCGAGCGCGATGCGGAACGGCAGTGTTTGAGTTCTGAAAAAACAGAGCCCCCGCGGAGCACAGCAATTCCCTCTTCCGAATTGTCACGGAGGCAGGGATCCACTGCATGCGAAAGACTCGAATATGCATCGCTGGAATAGGTATCCTGGCACCACTCCAGGACGTTGCCGTGCATAGCGCGCAGCCCAAAGTTATTCGATTCACATAACTCGCAGTCCACCCATTGTGTACCCCACCCTCCGGGATTCACGAATCGGATGACGGTTGTTTCAGGTGCGTAAAGATCACCGAAGAAATATGGAGTCAGTGTCCCCGCGCGGCAGGCATACTCCCATTCGGCTTCGGTGGGCAGACGATAGGTTCTGCGATCGCGACGACTCAGCTCGCTGCAGAACTCCTGAGCGCGATGCCATGACACTTGGTTGACGGGCCAGTACTCGCGCTTCCTGAGACTGGGATTGTCCCCGCAGATTTGTTCAAACTCTCTTTGAGTGACCGGAACAACCCCCATGAAAAAGGGCTGGCTAATACGAACCCAGTGTCTTGGAAACTCATCGTCGCAGGCAGCCGGCTTTTCAGAATCGAGGGCTCCCATTTGGAATGCCCCTGGTGGGATCAGAGCAAGCTGCATTTGGGTTGTCGGTGAGACGATGACGTGATTATTGAGTCCCAGATGACGAGCCCATTTGCGCTGTGCCTGCTCGGCGGCCTTTGAAGAAAACCAGCCGCGAAGATCACGAGGCCGTTCTGCCGGGTCATTTCCTGGCCACTCCTCTGATGACAGGGTGCGGTCCACAAGGGTCCTTAGAGAATCCTGGTTTTGCCGCAATAACACTTGGATAGCCTCATTCGCCGAATGGCAGGGAGCAAATTGACGTGCCAGCATGACCAGCGGGGAAACGTGTGAATGATCGCGTGAGGAACGGGACAACTGGTCAGAAATCTTCTGAATGGTTTGCGTGTTGGCCCGCTGCGGCTTATCCCCTTTGACATTTTGTGCTCCCCTTCGGCCCCGCTGTTTCTTCTGAGGTGCTGCGGAGAGCTGGTCGGAAAGATTGTCCAGATGTTCGGCCTGTTGCTCCTGCGTAGTCAGTTGTGCCTCCCGCGCCTGATGCCGCAATCCGGCCCGATGATCGCAGAGTTCATCGGTTTCTTCCGGCGGTAGTGGCGGAAGAAGACCGAGTCGCAGCAATTCCCGGATCTCGTCAAATGACAGAAGACGACGGTTTCGCAGGTGTAAAGCAATTTGCTCCAGTGCTCTCATGGATACTTCTTTCGCGTCATTGGCCAGACGTATGCAACAGTGACTTCGGTCATCGATCCCATGGTTCGTGATTCCAGCGGCAAATGATGACTCAACGGCTCAAAGATCCAGAAACACAAACGTCCCAAACGGCGGAATAAAATCCCGGTTAGCAATGACTGCCCACAGAACGCTGTAAGGGGGCGGATCTGCGGGATATTCCTCGTAAGTGTCGGTGATCACAATCGCGGCTTCCACGTCCGGGTCTTCCGTCAGCCGTTCAAACCCGGGACTGAGTCCACCTCCTCCTCCACCAAAGAGTTCCAGTTGATCCAGCCGGGCTGTTTCTACCCAACTATCCGCAGTCAACGTATCACCACACTGAACAATCCGAACCTGTTCCACTCCCGCACTTTCACAGAAGGTTCCGATCGTGCCCAGAATCAGCGGGAGCGCGTCCAGCATGGAGCCGCTGGTATCCAGGATGATGTGCAGAGTCCAGCCGATCCGGCTCCGTCCTGGCAAAACAACATCGGTTCGATCGCCGCTGCGGCGCGATGGCCGACTGTAAGTGCGATCTCCAGGCACATTTCCCTCGATCCATCGTTGCAGAGCAGCCTCCCACGGCGGAGAAAAGTGAGAACGCAGAGCCTGGATGGTCCATTGACAATTGCCTGAGCCTCCTCCGGATCCGGATTGGCCGAGGTTCAGGTCCCGAACAGCTTTCATGGAAAGAGAACGCTCAACGTGCAGACGAACTTCTGCCTGCCGCGTCTTCCGTTCCGCCTCGGAGACACCGGATTCGTCCTCGTCCCAAATGAGATCTCCGTGACTTCGAATTCCCGCCGAAGGCTCGGCCGAGTCCGGAGAGTTTGTTTCATCGGCAGTTTCCTCGCCGCGAATCCCTGCAGACTCCAGCGCCAGACTTAGATTTGATCGCGGTGGTCCGGATGTCTGCGACCGGCCTGAAACTGTCTTCCCGCGGCCGCCTGAACGCCCTGTTGCTCTGCCGGGATTCTCACCTGCTTCGGCATTCCACGTGTCGAGGTTGTCGGCCTGATCGCCGAACTGGCGGCGCAGTGAAGTGACCATTTGCTCAAGCGACTTCTGGCTGGCCCCAAACTGATACAATCCACCCAGCGGCGGCTTTCGTCCCAGTTCTTGTGTCAGCAAGTCGTTGATGATGTAGTCGTGAGCCACGTTAATCAGGTGGGGATTGATCCAGGGGACTTTTCTGGAAAACGTATCGAGCGCCAAATGCATGAGCTCATGTGCCAGAATATAAGCAGCGTCTGTCAGTGGCAGCTCTGAAAAGACGTCCGGATTGACATACACGTTGCCGCAGGCATCAACTGCGGCAACCGAAACTGTCTTCCGGCAGGACAGCTTTACGACCGCAGCGAGCCCGCTGAGGTAGGGCAGTTCAGCACAAACGAGCCGCATGGCTGCTCGGACCTGCCGCAGCGCTATTTCTTCCAGTTGATGGAGCTCCTGGATATCGATGGCCTGTTCGTTGTTCATGATCCGATCACCTCTCTCAGAGAAGCCAACATACTTTCATCGGCCCCCAGCCTCGCCCACTGATCGACCAGATCAACAAACAGAGCGAATCGGAATTCCGACCCCAGTGCTGACAAAAACCGGTTGATCTGTTCGCCGCTCACAGGACCAAGGGAGCCCTCGCGGACTTTGGTGCGGAGGAGATTGACAAGGAACCACTGGGCGCTGGGTGACTCAGGAATGCGTTGCGGTTCGATGATGCAGGACATAACGTCCGGCATTTCACTGATCTGCAAGTCCGCCATTGCGCAGAAGATCGCCGCGTCGGATGGGCTGACTCGGCCAAACGCGAGAGATCTGCGCATGGCGGGAGTCAACAGTCCTTTTGCCTCGACCAGATCCATGGCCTGAGACAGTTGAGTCCAGCTGCGTGGTGTGGAAAACGGTTCAGGGACGGCAGGAACAGGCCTTACCAGCGCCTCAGACATGAACAGCAGGAAGGCCACGATTTCTGCACGGATTCCATGTTGCCGCGCCCAGCGAACCCATTCGTTTGAATCCGCTCGAACATGCAGAATCGTGACCCGATTAATCAGTGCCGCGCTGAGTGATCGAACGAGCGCCCGGTCTTCGACTCGGTTACCAGCAGCAACAACCCATGTGCCCTTTGGCAGTTGGTGTTCGCCGATACGCCGCTCGAGCAGGACCGAGTAGAAGGCCTTCTGAATATCCGGTGAGCAGGCTGGCAGCTCATCCAGAAAAAGACAGAAGGGCTCTGGAGTTTCCGGGAGCAGAATGCGGGGCGGGCAGAAGACCGATCGTTCCCCAACGATCCGCGGAATGCCGCTGACATCTTCGGGGGCGATCTGAGTTCCAAGCAGCGATTTGCAGATCAGCCCGGATTCTAGTGCCGCCTGTGCAACCGTGTCAGACTTCCCGATCCCCGGAGCCGAAAGAAGTAATACGCTTTGTTCATGAGACACGCACTGAATCAGGGATTTTGCCTCGGCCAGTGTGATTGTTTCTGTGATGAGGTTGTTTTCGTACATGGTAAATACCGGGGCTCGGGATCACTCTTTGCCGGTTAGGGCGTTCTTTTGGGCGGAACTGTTGGAGTCGCGTCCACCGGATCTGGTGTCCGGCAGGAACATCAGCGGATTGCAGCCACGATTCGGAGCACGACTGATCTCCGGATTCCCGAAATACCTTCAATTCCTGCTTCTGCAGCGGGCTTCAGGTGTTTCCCTGCCGTTCAATCGCATCAAACCGTGCTTGCCGGGCCGTGGCTTCCGCTGTGCTCGTGCGAATGCTTTGGAGGAATGACTCCCATTCTTCCGCGGGTACACACTGAAAGCGGTCATTCGGGCGCTGCTGGTAAACGGTCGCCAAGGCATGCGACTTGGTTCCGAAGAGGCACATGATGGGGTAAACGACCAGTGTGCAGATTCCGAAGACCAATCCCAAAGTCACCAAAATCGGAAAGACCCCGGGTACCCTGGGAAGCGCGTCGTATTGGCCGAGCAGAGCGAAAATTCCGACTGGGATTGAAATCACGACCGCCAGCGCACTGGCGCATCCAAGGTTGTCTAAGTTGATGAAGATGGTTGAAAGAGGTACGTCCACTTCATGGTCCTGAACGCTGTTCAGATCATAGCGGATTTGACGCACGACATAGTCTCTCCCGGAGCCCACCATTTCTTCCCCGAGAACTCGAATTGTTTTGTATTTGAATCGCATCACTGGTTTTCCTCGCTGAAGAAGCAGGCCAACATTTGCGGCGGTGGAACCGAATAGAACAGAATTAGGTGTTACGAACGTGGACTTCGTCTGCGACGGAAAGTGACCTCGCCCGTGCGACAAATTCTGTGACAGCCGCAGCCAGGAGACTGATCAGAACGACCAGTACCGGGGGAACCAACAGCCCCCACCACTTCAACCGCAGTTTTAGCCAGAATGTTTTCCAAGGAGCCAGTTTCCCAAGCAATTCAAAAGCTTCTGAATGGCGGCTTTCGGAGACTTTGTTCTGAATAAACTCGAAGAGCTGTGGTACGGATTGTTCAGCACCAGACTCAAACTCGAGAAGTGTGCGCAGGATCTCCCCGTTATCATAAAGCCATTTGAAGTCATCGTTATCGCTTTCCGTTCGCAACAACTGTGCGATAGCAGGGATCGCTGTCTGCGACTCAGGCTGGAACGATGGCAACTCGCGTATAAGATCTCGCTGTCGAGAACTCAGCTCACTGTCATCTGTCCTCTTCAGGTCTCGAAGGATGATCGGCATCACTTCCTGTTCGAATGTATTCCGATCGATTTCTCGAATGGCGTGCATGGCATACAAAGACCCGCTTTCCGCCAATTCCAGCAGACGCGGCAGCGCCGGCTTGGCAACCGGCCCCATCTCTCCCAGGTATTCGATCGATTCCCAACGATATTGGCCGTCGCTTTTATAGATTTCCAGCTGGTCGGAATTCAGTTGGTCCAGTAATGTCTGCACAGTCAATTCAGGGGTACCTTCAATCTGCCAAATCGCAAAGGCAATTTCCCGCCGTGTCCAGGCGCCATCGTCCGACTTGTGCAGTTCCAGGCGAGCCTTCAATTGCGGCAGAGCTGCGGCCGCATGCGGACCCAAATGCCCCAACGCACAGGCGAGACTTCTGCGCACGGACTCCGCCTCATCATCCAAACCTTCGGTCAGTGCCGGAATCGCCGCGAATGTTTCTGGGCAACGTGACACCTGCTCAAGCGACAGAGCTGCCAGGACCCGGACCTCCGTGATGGGACTATGCAACATCTCGAGCAGTTTGGGATCCGCAGGAGGTCGCAGAGTTCGCAACGTGCGTGCCGTCTCTACGTCGGGTCCGGAAAAAAAGTAGAGATCACCACTCTGTACCTGAGTCTCGCTCAGCAGATCAATCAATACCGGAATGGCCTGCTTCCCATGCTCGGGCTGATCGCCAATAACCCACAAGAGGTTCATCAGAGGCCAATCACCCATGGAATTTTTCTCAACAAACTTTAGGGATTTGATCGCTTCAACCACTGCCGGGATCGCGTCTTCGGGCATCTCTCGCAGCGCAAAACGGCATCCATCCTCGATTCTTGGCGACCTCAGGCCTCGAACCAGTGAAGGTATGGCTTTGACGCCAATTTTGCCCAGGGCTTCCGCTGCATATCCGCTGTTTTCGTACTCCTCCTGATTTGTCACAATTTGTTCAAGCGCAGGAATCGCTGCCTCGGCGAGCGGACCAATTCTTC
>JAGQQS010001181.1 GCA_020426105.1 Planctomycetaceae bacterium | reverse complement strand
TGGCTAAGCGTAAGAAACAATCGAATCGTCCGCAAGCACACAGCACAAGCCCGTCACATTAGCAAGCCGGTACCAGGGGACACTGCTCATTGTTAGCTTTCCAGGTAGTGGTTGCGGTTAATCGAAGTTAATGTCAGGTACATTCAGAGTACCGCCTGTCGATGCTTCGCAACTTCCATGCGAGGCAACCGTAGACCTCGGACTGGCGTCCGAGGCTGATGCCTGTCATTCCTTCGCAATTGGTTGACGGATGGTATTCCGCGACCGCTTATCCGAGGCAACACTTTTCTGCCGTCAACCAGCAAGAATAAGGAATCTGGATGCGTCGTTAACAATAAAGCACATATCTCGCGAATCTCGCGATTCATCAACAGCAGATGGCAGCCCCTGTCTTGCAGACACCATTCTGCGGTATCCGAAACGCCGAATGTCCGGGAGTCTGCGGCGCGTTATTTTCATCGACCTGCGTTGTTCGTGGAGTCTGCCCCGAAGAGTTGCCGAACCCGCAACTCAGTCAGCAAAATCCACGCAGCCAGGCCATCGGGAAATGTCACAACACTCACCAGTGGCGTCAACATCGCAAATCCGCATGCGAGAAGCCCGATTGAACGCCCCACGCTGCGAAATACCGGGCGTGCCAGAAGTGCCCCGACCAGAATGACACTGCTCAGGATTGCAGATGCGGGAAACAATATGCCCGCCCAGGTCAATCGCGGTGCAACATCCTCAATCACATTCGTCGGCAGAGAAAATGTCGGCATCGTTCCTGACCAGACGATAGTCATCGAGATTACTCCGGCCGTTGCAGCGCTGACAGCCAGACCAGAATTGCAACGGTTCCATTCCCTCCGCGCAAAGAGCATTGCGCTCGGATCATTCCGTCGCATCGCAGATGCCGTCTTCCACAGATGCCGATAGAGCACTCGCAGAACGCGAACAAACCCGATCAACCAGACAGTCGCAGCGAGGCCAATTGCCGCCACGTCGCGGATGCTGAGATCAACATGGCGGGGCGAACGATTTGTTGCTCCCGAATCATTGAACAACAATCCAATGCCAACCGCTGGCAGCCCCCAGGCTACGCACCAGCCGCCGATTCCGAGAATGGTCAGTACCAGAATTCGGAGGGTGACAGCCGAACGGGCTCTGCTGAGTGCTGCCATTGCCTTATCGACGAGATCTGGTGGCGGAGATCCACAATCATCGCTGCTTTTTGGATCGGATAGCTTGTTTCGTGTTACGCCCAACGGAATAAACAGAATCAGGATGGTCAAAATCATGCGGGCGAAGCTGAAGATCATCAGTGGTGAAAGCCAGGGGATCGAAATGATTGCTGCGCCGCGGAGAATGGGCGATACCGCATTTCGGCGGTAGTGCCGACCAAACCAGAACGCGACACCACCGGCAGCAATTGCACTGCTGGACATGAACTCCCGCGCGCCGCTAGTTGGGTGATCCATCAGGAACAGACAAGAAATCAACACGTCTACAGCACTTACGCACATCAAGGACGTACCGAGTCCGTGCCGGTAGTCGTGCAAAACAGTGAGATGTTTCTGCGCATTTGCCCTGCCTCGCTCCAGACTTTGCTTTATTCGGCCCAGAACTACGGACACGTTGCGTGTTTCCTCAATAGACAGTGAGCACGACGCCTCTTTCACTGCCGTCGCCACGTCTGTCACTCGCTGATAGCGGCGTTCCGGCTCCTTCGCCAGTGATTTGAGGACGACTTCATCCAGACGCACATCGATCCGGGCTTTCTCGGATGGCAGCAGAAATCGCCCCAGTGGCAATTCACCGGTCAGCAGTTCGTAAATCACAACGCCCAATGAATAGATGTCGGCTCGATGATCAACCGTAGTCGGCTTTTCGAATTGCTCCGGAGACATATAGTGCTGTGTCCCCATGACTTGCCATGTGCCGGTGAGCGGAGCCTCGTCCTTGATTCCTGCCAGCTTTGCCAGGCCAAAGTCCGCAATCCGCACATCGCCCGATTTCGTAATGAGAATGTTTTCCGGTTTGATGTCGCGATGCACAACGCCATGATCATGCGCATATTGCAGAGCAGAACACACCTGCGGCACAATGCATAACGCCTCCTGTGGACTCAGCTGGCCGGTTCGCTCGACGTGTCGCAGGTTCGTGCCATCAACATATTCCATGATGAAAAAGAACAGGCCGTCTTTTCGTCCAAAATCATAGATCGTGATGATGTTTGGATGATTGAGTTTCGCGAGGGCTCGCGCTTCACGTTGAAACCGTTCCGCAAAACTTACGTCGGCGCTGATGTTTGTTCGCAGAATCTTAAGGGCCACAATGCGGTCCAGTTCCGTCTGCCGAGCCCTGTAGACGACTCCCATGCCGCCGTGGCCAATCTGTTCCAGGATCTCCAGTTGCGGAAAGTGCGGGGCAAGTTCGTCGATCGTGGGTGCGATAAACGTTGGCTGGTACGCTCGGGATTCTGAGTCGGATGCCGGGCCTGGATCGGTTTCGAAACCTGCCTGCAACAGGCATTTGGCGCAAAGCGATGACACACTGCTTTCCGGCATCGGCGCGTTGCATTGTGGACAGGTTTTATCAGGTTCAGGCACAGTAGTATCCCCTTCAAAAAGAATGCTATCCTGGAGTAAAACATTCCTTCAAAAAGGTGACGCCGAATTTCAAAGATTATGAAATTGCCTTGTAAAGCGCGATGCGGACAACCATAGTGCCTTGGCGCAGTGCCATCGGACATTGTGAAGCGGTGGAATGCCTGACATCTGCCACCAGGTTCGCTATTAAACTGCTCACGGAGTGCCGCACGAAGAAGACGCCTTTTTTTTCGAACGCCACTATGACCGCAATTCGATCAAGAAGATTTGCAACGACCCAATGGAGCATCGTCAAAGCTGCCGCCGGCAAATCATCCGCTGCTGCCAAAACCGCACTCGAAAACCTGTGTACCACCTATTGGACTCCGGTGTATGCTTTCGTGCGGCAACGAGGCTATTCTCAGCCCGATGCTGAAGATCTGACGCAGGCATTTTTCATGCATCTGCTCGATTCGGACTTTCTACAAACGGCGGATCGTGATCGCGGGCGGTTCCGTTCCTTTTTATTGAAGTCTGTATCAAATTTCCTGAGCGTCGATCGTCGTAAACGCGGTACCGAAAAACGCGGCGGCCAGATTCGCATCCTGGCTCTTGACTTTGGCACAGGCGAAAGCGCGTATCAGTCGGAAGCCCTTGTCAATACAACGCCGGAACAGTTGTTTGAGCGGCAGTGGGCACTCACGCTCCTGCAAAACACGATCAATCAACTGCGAAGCGAATACGCGGAGCGGAATCATCTCCGGCTCTTCGAATCGCTTGAAGCCCACATCAATCAGAATTCTTCCCGGGTTCCTTACGCGGAACTGTGCGAGACACTCAACATGTCGGAAGATGCAATCAAACAAGCCGCGCGGAGGTTGAAGCTTCGATACCGGGAAATCCTGCGATCCGAAATCGCGGCGACTGTCGGATCGGCTGAACACATTGACGCGGAACTACGGGAATTGATCGCTGTTTTGTCTCGCTGACGAACAACTGGATGGAGCAAATAGGCGTACCGGGGGACGCAGCTCATCAAGCGGAATCACGTGGCCATCCATGTGCTTCTGCGGATTGTAAGAAAATTAAACACAATGCCTGGTCTAAACAGTTGACCGGAAACATTTATCGCGGCCAAGTCTGTACAACATGCACAGATGCCCTGCAATTTTTGTGTCACTTCGTGTTCTTCGTGGCGACTCCTTGACTCCATCCAACGGCGAATGGAACTATCAAATCCTGCCAGCCGCTTAGATCTGATTGCGACAGGTAATTGTTTTGCAGCGCCTTACG
>JAGQQS010001180.1 GCA_020426105.1 Planctomycetaceae bacterium | reverse complement strand
CGCACCCGCGAAGTCAAAGCCTTATTTGTTAGCTGGCCTGCTGGTCGGCGTTGTATGCCTGAATGGACCTGACGTACAACTCGACCTGCTCCTTGGTCTTCCAGTTGTACCGGCCATGCTCTTCCTCGGCTCTGGCGAGTTCCTTTAGCACTGCGGGTTTGTAGACGACTTGTGCACGCCAATTGGTTACCCAGTCTGAACTGATGATCATCCTCACCAGTTTCCTAGATCCTCGATGGAGGCCAATCACGATGATTTGATCGTAACCGTCGCTCCACTGTGCAGGCAAGCAATACACTTTGGTACCTCCGGAAAAATGCTTCGTTCCCGGTCGTAATTCCTTGCCACCCTCTCCATATTCGCGCTGCTCGACGATGTTCCCAACAAGGCACCATTGCGTTCCGTCGCTTTCGCGTTTCGCCACCGTCAATTGTGGTCTAGAGAACCACGAACGCCAAAATGTGAAGAGCCGAGAAAACAATGAGAGATCCTGTTATTGCCAGCGAACGAATATAGGTACCAAGGGAGCGTCCCGGGAGAAGCGGGATATTGGCGGCTTTATCAATGCCCGGGAAACTCTTATCCACGAATCGCTTTTCCTACACGCCATCCCTTCTGAAAGCCGGTTGAAGTCCGTTGGTCCCTGGCACCTGGGCACTACGGCTCGATTCGTACTCAACATTTCGCTCTTCCCGTGAAGGTTGTTCACAGTTAGTGAATTCGCCTGTTGCCATATATGTGGTCGTCGCCACAAGATTCTGTCTAAGACTTCTCCCGCCCTTCAGAAAAGTCCGGCGATCGGATCTCCGTGATAAATGTTGTGGGGACGATCGAGTTCGTCTTTCCAGACGGCTGTACCGGGAATGCCCAACGAATGATAGATCGTGGCAGCCAGGTTCTCTGGTGTTTGAGCATCGAACGCCGGATAGGCGCCGTTTCTGTCAGACGCTCCAATCACCACACCGCCTCTCGTACCGCCGCCAGCGATAAACACCGTTTGCACCATTCCCCAGTGATCGCGGCCCGCTTTGCAACCGGGACTGCGATTGGCCGCGTTGACTTTGGGGGTGCGGCCCATTTCTCCAACCATCACGACCAGAGTTTCGTCGAGCATTCCCAGCGTCTGCAGGTCGTCAAGTAATGCCGACATACTTAGGTCGGTTGGTGGCAACAGGCAGTCTTTCAGCAAAGGAAAGTTATTATCGTGCGTGTCCCAGGCTTCGTTGTTGCCGAGATTCACCTGGACAAGGTTGACGCCTGCCTGCACAAGTTGACGAGCCATCAGCAACGACCAGCCGAAAGCGTTGCGTCCATAGCGATCGAGCGTCTGTGGGTCTGCGTTCTGCACGTCAAACGCGCGCTGGACGCTGGTGTCAGTCAGCAGCGAGATCGCCGACTGACGATGTCGGTCGAATGATGACGTCGCAGCGGCCGATTCCAGGTCGCGTCGCTGCAGATCCAGCATCGACCGCAGCCCGTCGCGGTCCAGAAGCCGGGACCGATTGAGGCCTTGCGGCAGGCTGAGATTGGGCGACTGAAATTTGAGATCGTTGTTGCGTTCGCGACCTCTTACAAAATGAAACTCGTAGTCCGGATACGCTCCATACGATTTGGGGTTGTACGGCGACGCCTCGATAAACCATGGATCGCGCTGGCTGCCCATCATCCCGCCGAACTGACCGGGGAGAATTCTGCCGGTGTTGTGAATCAGACGCTCCGGAAGCACAACCGCTGGCGGCAGGTTGTTGATTCGCTTCGGCACGGCATCACCGACGATCGAGGCGATCGAGGGCCAGTCACTCGACTGCGGCTTCACCGGACTGTAACCGGGTGGCATCGGCGTGCGTCCGGTGAGAATTGATGTGTGTCCCTGTGAATGCTCATTGTGTGGCGTGGTCAGTGATCGGATCAGGCTCCAGTTCTGACTTCGCGCCGCGAGCATCGGCAGGTGCTCACAGACATTGACCCCCGCCGTCTGAGTCGCGATCGGCGAAAATTCACCTCGGATATCGGCGGGTGCGTCCGGCTTGGGATCGAAGCTGTCGTGCTGCGTCAGGCCACCGGACAGAAATACAAAGATGACCGATTTTGCCGTCCTGCCGGGCGATCGCGAAACAGCATCGGCGGCGCGGAGCGCCGTGAGATGATTCGTGCCCAGTCCGAGCAGTCCCACCGAGCCCGCCTGCAGCATGGTTCGGCGGCTCATCTTTGAATGTTGAGGATGCAAAGACGACATGCCGGGCTCCCTGATGCCTCAAAATCGAAATCTGTGCGCGACTCGCTATTCTGCCACTCCAGACAGTGTAACGTTTCCTGGTGCTCGAGTCGCTTATGATTTCAACTGGGCGATGGAAATTGGGCTCTTCATACGGTCGCCTGTCGTTGCGTTGCAACTCCAACGTGAATGGACGCCTGGTCCTCGGACTCGCGTCCGAGGCTATCGCCTGTCATTGCTTCGCAACTGGGCCGTGACGGTGGAAACGCACCCGCCTCATGGGGCCAACGTGATCGCCCATGGCCAACAGTCGCAACGCGACGACAGGGGCGA
>JAGQQS010001179.1 GCA_020426105.1 Planctomycetaceae bacterium | reverse complement strand
GAATCAATACACCTCCGAACAGTATCTCACCATCGAACGTGTCGCCCGGTTTCGCAGCGAATTCTTTCGCGGTGAAATGTTTGCCATGGTCGGCGCTAGCCGGAAGCACAATTTGATTGCAGGAAACGTGAGTCGAAGGATCGGGGAGCAGTTTGACGGACGCAGGTGCGAAGTCTACCAGTCGGACATGCGAGTCAAAGTCAATGCCACTGGACTCTATACCTACCCCGATGTCGTTGCAACATGTGACGCACCACGTTTTGAAGACGACCACGTCGATACACTCCTGAACCCCAAAGCCATCGTGGAAGTCTTGTCGCCTTCGACCGAACTATGGGATCGCAGCGGAAAGTTTAACCACTATCGAAACATTCCGTCCCTGCGAGAATACGTACTCATATCCCAGGACCATGTGATGGTCGAAAAATTCGCAATAAACGCCGAAGGCCAATGGGCACTGCGAGACTATCGCGCACTGGAAGACATCCTCGTGCTTGATTCGATCGTATGCCAAATCAAGCTGTCCGACATTTACGCTCGGATTGATTTTTCTGAAACCGATGAATTTCAGAGCCCGAATCCATCTCAACAATCCGGTATACTATGACAAATCGACCTCTTCCGGCCGAGGCGATCGCGGTGTGAGGCTGGCATCCCTTTCCGCTGGGTGTGGTCGCGAATGATTGTCTACATGAGCGTGTGAGGCTCCTGCCGAGCCTTTTGCAGCGCGGAAACTCACTGCTCAGCAGAAGCTTTGCCCTCCCGGAATTGGCCCGTTGACAAACTACCGAAATCGGCGACTGCATCTCTTCCCGCTCGTAGACTGCACCCGAACCCGACGTCGCTCGTCAACCAGCAATCTCAGCAGCGGAGAAGTTCGGACGGGGAAATTCCGGCGAAATTCATTGGGTTGTCGTGATCCGAATCCACAGAAACCGTGTCCCCTGCGTGCAAGCGGCGTTGAGGCGTCGCGGTACGGGTTTATACTGCCCTTCCATCCTCGCTTCCGTTTAACAACATCCGATCTGGCAGAATTCATGGCACGCATTGCGATTCTTGGTGCAACAGGTTACACGGCGCTCGAACTTCTGAAAATCCTGGCTCGTCATCCGCAGGCAGAAGTGGTCGCCGCGACGACGCGCCAGGAGAACAGGCCGCACATCCATGAGATTCATCCGTCGCTCACGGGATTGTTTGATCTTCGCTGTGAAAACCTGACCGCTGAACAAGCCGGCAGGATGTGCGACATTGCGTTCTGCTGTCTCCCGCACACAGCCAGCATGGAGGCCGTACCTCAATTGCTCGACGCAGGCTGCCGAGTGGTTGATCTGAGCGCCGACTATCGTCTGAAAGATCCGGGGATCTACGAAACCTGGTACGAACACGTGCATACGGATCCGACTCGCCTGAGCACCACTGTTTACGGTCTGCCGGAAATCTACGC
>JAGQQS010001178.1 GCA_020426105.1 Planctomycetaceae bacterium | reverse complement strand
GTGCAGAGACGCTGCGACAACAGCGTCTTGCCGGTGCCTGGTGAGCCGATCATCAGCAGATGGTGGCTTCCTGCGGCGGCAACCATCACGGCCCGCTTGGCCATCTCCTGTCCTTTAACATCCACGTAGTCAATATCGTATCTGCCAAAGTCCCGGCGGGCGTGGTCCCAGCTGAAAACTACCGGATCCAGCGGCAATTGAGCGGTCAGAAAGCCGACCGCTTCCGCGAGTGTTCCGACGGCAATCACATCGATCCCTTCGACAACCGCAGCCTCCATCGCATTTGCCGCGGGAACCACGATATGTGTGTAGCCCGAATCGCGTGCCGCCAGCGCCATCGATAACACACCTTTGACGGCGCGCAGGCTGCCATCCAGTGCGAGTTCACCAATATAGATCGCACGACGCTCCGGATCTGCTTCTGCCTGACTATCCGCCGTCAATAAACCGAGCGCGATCGGCAAATCCAGCGACGCGGCATCTTTGGGCAGGTCGGCCGGAGACAGATTGATCACCACGCGATCGTCGGGGCGCCGGTAACCACTGTTGACCAGTGCGCGCTCAATGCGATGAATACTCTCTTTGACGGCCGCTTCCGCCAGACCTACCAGAATTGTTTTGGGGAGTGCCCCGGGCGAAATATCGACTTCAACTTCGACCGGACGTGCTTCAATGCCGAACAGCGTAAAGGTTGCAAGTCGCGAAAGCATGGCGGAAGATTCTGTGGAGACGAGCGAAAGATTCACCAGTATCCGAAGTGTGACGCCCTTTCCCGTACCTTGCAATTCAGGCGGCTCGAACTTTTTCAGCTCCATTCAGGACGCTTCCCGTTCGTCTCCCCAGGCGCGCCGGTCCCCTGCACGCAGCGGATACCTTCTCAACCCACAAATCTAAGTGGGGAAACTCGAACATCAACGCCCGGGCTAAAGGCCGCGTGGTCAGCCTTGCCGATGTCCAGGCCATGACAACCGATTGGGGCGGTGAGTGACTGTGTGCCGACAACGGATGTTGGTGTCATGATTTGATACGGCGCGTGATGTACGCGTCCCGCTCTGAGACGCTGCTGTTTGTCTGTGGCAAACAGCAGATATCGCTCGACCAGGAAATGCTCCAGTGACTCCGGTGGGGCGGGTTGTGGCCGGACATTTGGCAGATCGACTGTTAGCTCATAACCCGCAGCAGGTGCAGTTGTGCGCGCTCCCATGTATTGAACTCTTTGGGGCGTGGAGGAGTGTTCCTTCGCATCAGCTTGGAGCTTCATGGCTGCGTGGAAATAGGGCAAATGCCAGAACCTGCGCGCGATGGTAACAGCAAGGCGGCTGTTTGCGTCGAGAGAAAAAAACCAGACCCCTGCATTTCCATGGGGATCAACGACGTAGGTTCGAATGTTGGTTTCAAGAAACCATGACACGCCAGGAACAGGGGGGGACCACCAGGGGCGAACGCGCTCCATCGAGAATGGCACGAATCCCAGCCATGCACTGCCGTCAAACGTTTGAATTGTCAGCCCCCGTGGAATTCGGGGTTGCAGGAGTTCGGGCGCGACGCGCCAGTGCAGGAAGGTGAGCTTTGTCCAGCGCTGGTATCCCGCGGTACTGGCATCCGAGCCAACTTTAACGAGCGACATTTTTTGTCTCCGGTTTAGCGTGCGTATTCGATGTTCGGTGATGATACAGAATAACCGGCGGTAAACTTTCCTTGTAACAACTCACTCCATTAGATCTGTGTTTGACGGGAGTGGATGAATAATGTTGTAATACGTGCACAGCTTTATCATGGGAATAGATCGTGAATCGTGCAGAGCGGTCAGGCTGTCTGTGACCGATTTGCCGTTGATTGCCGCCTGTTTCCCTGACGAGTTGCGTGGAAGTCTGATCCCTGGACTGTTTTTGTGGCCACCGGGAGGTCGTGATGCTTGATGAAAATCCGGAAAATCTGCCGCTGGCCGAACGGATCAGCAAAGCCGAACACTTTGCTCGTGAACTCGCTGAGCACCTGCAGCTTGCGTTTCTGCCCAAGTTGTCCCAGCTTCGCGCATCGAGCAAAAAAGCCGATCCCGAAGAAGTGACGGACCAGACGATGTATGATCAGATGGCCGCCGTTGTCAGTGCTGAAGAATATGCCTCGAACTTGTACACCCGTTTGACGAAATGTCTCGAAAGTATCCAGCGAGACGCGGTGAAGGCGTTCGAAATTGTGCCGGCACCC
>JAGQQS010001177.1 GCA_020426105.1 Planctomycetaceae bacterium | reverse complement strand
TGCAGGACTCGTCGCCTCGTCCACGACCCCTATTTTTTGCCTGTCAAAGACTTCTTACCACCAGGTCCAAACACCTTGGCGCTCAGGTGGGATCCGTCGATGAAAAGGGCGGCGCATGCATGACGGGCAGGCTGATCAAAATGGCGGCAAGCAAAGAAATCGAAATATGAACTTCATTTATGAATTCAGATTGCCGGTGCAGCAACACAAAATCGGGCCCACGGACCTGCCCCGGAGGCGTAATCGACCTCTGCAGCGGGGAATAGACAGCAACGTAGTCGTATCCCGTCAGCCCACTGGCAAGCAAACATAGGAGTAAACCCGCAATCAATTTCTTCCGATGACCTTTCGGGGTGGATGCGACTGCTGTGACGGTGGCGACCGTCGCCACGGACAGACACACGGCTCCGTAAAGGTAATACAAAGGAAATCGAATCGTTGCCAGGCGATCTTTAGTGGGCGAATCAAACTCGGGCGCCGTTTGTTCGGCGATACTGGTGATGACGAATAACGCCGCACCACCAATCCATGCGAGCAGGAATAGTCGAGCCGTTGTCAACGCAACAACTCTTATCAGGCGACGCAAACGGGCCACTCAGAAAAACCTAAAAAGCGGGATGTTACGCGAAGGCCCGGCGTTTTCAACTGCTATAGATACATCTCTTCCCGGAACGCTGCTGCTGGTTCCGGACAATTCCAGCAGATGACGAGCCGATTGACCACTTCTCCGATGCCCTCGATTTCCCGCACCGCACTGACCACATCAAAATCGTCACTGGCAACGCGAATCACGCCTTCCAGGCAAATGCCATTTGGCAATCTGCGGATCACAAGTGAGCCGATCTCCAACCCGTCTGCAAGGGCCAATGCACGCCGAACTTCAGCTTCAAGCTGGTGAGCAGAACGGGGAACTGGCACTGATGTACACGTTTGATCAGACATGTTTTCCTCCGTGTTGAAACGAATAATCCCTGACATATCCTGCGTGAGCTGCGACGTTGGTGGCAGCGATTCAGGCCAGCAGAGAAGAAGAGACGGACCACCTCGTCGAAGACACACGACGCCGCATGAATCGCAAGCATCGCCGTGGGCGACGTCGAGAGTCGCCGATCTGACGCGTCATCATTCCGCGACGAAACGGGCTACTTCGTCGTTCTTTCCTTGCTGCCCGACCACTCCCGATATAACTTGGCCACGGACGTTTTTAAGGGTTCTTCATCGACACTCCCGAAAAAATCGCCCGCGACAGATCAGTCCCTGATATTACCCTTCTCAGACGCACTGGACAGATGAAAGTGCCCCGACAGCAAATTATATTAGGAAAACCTGCCCAGCGGCATTCTCCCAAATAACCTTATCCCCCAGGATTTACACAAAATTGAAGATATGCTGAAATACGGGATCTCCGTTGGCAACACCGCGCATTGTCATCTTATTGCCGCATCAAATTCGTTTATATTCGGGTTTAAAACAGACACCAGTGTTTTGTCAAAACTCGAAAAGGGGATAAATCGTAGTGGACGAGGCCAC
>JAGQQS010001176.1 GCA_020426105.1 Planctomycetaceae bacterium | reverse complement strand
CAGCACAATTTATGCACCGAATTCC
This sequence comes from Planctomycetaceae bacterium, assembly GCA_020426105.1. Taxonomy (GTDB): domain Bacteria; phylum Planctomycetota; class Planctomycetia; order Planctomycetales; family Planctomycetaceae; genus SXXK01. The sequence continues at coordinate 2,105 of JAGQQS010001176.1, read as the reverse complement.
TCCATAGGCGACAATAACATGGGCTATTGTGAGCCGATTCGTCGTGCGCCGTGCGCTGCGGCTCAGAGCGTCGAAGAGGCTTTTAATCTGGCACGCAGCTACCACATTGGCATTGTCAACATTCTTCTGGGCGATGGTTCTGTTCGCACACTGAGCGAGAACATCGATCTGAAAGTGTATCGGCTGCTTGGTTCGCGCAGCGATGGTCAGGTCACGGGTGAGTTTTGATTCGGTTCCCGCTACCAATCCGCATGTCCGGACTCTTCCGGCCGTGCGGTGTTCCGTTCGTCCCTATTCCCGCAGGCAGAACCATGTGCGCATTCCGGTTTCCTGTTTTCCTGATCGTCGTTCCTATGATACTCAGCGGGTGCGGTGATGCTGCCCCCGATCGGTTTGAAGTTCGCGGCACTGTCAGCCTGGATGGAGAACCAATTCCGTCCGGCGATATCTATTTCGAGGCCCCGGACGGGTCGCTCATGGACGCCGGGCTTATCAAGGACGGAGCATTCGCCTTTCACGCTCAGCCCGGATCAAAACTGATCTCGATCAAGGCCTCAAAGAAAAAATACGGCGCTCCGGGTATCGGCCCGCGCGGCGAAAACTACATTCTCGTCCGCTATATTCCCGTACGGTACGAGCAGCCTGAATACAGGCTCAAAGCCGAAGTTCAGGCATCCAGCGAAGAGAATGTGAACAGATTCGACTTCAAGTTGACCACCGAACCTTAACCACCATAGTCTGCCGCGGGGGGAAACAAAAAAAGCGGCTGCGGCCGATTGCGGAGAATGCCAGGTCGATTGATCTTTCATTTCCCAAAGGTGCTGCGCCGTAATGTAACGAATCACTAACAGACCGATGGAGACAATTCAGTACGGGGAGGCAAACCACTCGATGCTTGCGTGGCAGATCAAACTGGTGTGGCGATCTTTGATCAACTACTTGCGGCGGCGCACGATGAACGCTGCATGTTTTGTCGCTCTCTGCTTTGTCGGGCATGTTCCGGCAGTGGCGGAGGAATTTGGAGGTCCTCATTCAGCACGACTGGCGGATCAGGTGAGGACCCTGTTTCGTAACCAATGTGCGAAATGTCATGGCCCACTCCATCCGGAAAGCGGACTTAACCTCAGCACTCTACGCGGCCTTGCCCGCGGCGGGAACGACGGAACGGTGGTGACACCAGGCAGCACAGAACACAGCTTGTTGTGGGCACGCGTCGCGGCTGATGAAATGCCGCCGGATCGTCCCTTGTCGGCCGAGGACAAGTCGTTACTGAACGCATGGATCGGATCCGGAGCACCGGGCCTCCCGACCCACGACTTGGGGCCGATCATTGGCGCCGACCATTGGGCGTTCCAGCATCTTTCGGCCCCTGAACTTCCCAACGTTACCCAAACTCAGCCAGTTCGCACGGCGATTGATCGTTACGTGCAGTCCCGGCTCGAGGATCGGGGGTTAATACTCGGACCAGACGCCGATGCCCGCACGTTGATTCGGCGCGTTAGTTTCGACCTGACCGGACTCCCTCCGACGCCGTCAGAAGCAGCTGAATTTGTCGCCGACCCCGCGCCCGACGCCTACGAACGTATGGTCGATCGATATTTCGCATCACCCCACTACGGCGAACGCTGGGGCAAGCATTGGCTCGATGCAGCCGGCTATGCCGACTCCAACGGCTATTTCAGCGCCGACACCGAGCGTCCATACGCTTTTCGGTATCGCGACTACGTTATCCGTTCGCTGAATTCGGATAAGCCCTTCGATCGATTTATCTGTGAGCAGTTGGCCGGCGATGAAATGACGACGTTCCGCCCGGGTGAATCGACAACTTCCGAAACGATCGACCTTCTGATTGCCACCCACTTCCTGCGCAACGGCCAGGACGGAACGGACATCGGCATTAAGGAACCGGACGCCTTCGAGATCGACCGCCGTGCGGCACTGGAAGCTGTGGAACAGATTACCGCGTCATCGCTGCTTGGACTGACCCTGCATTGCGCCCGATGCCACGATCACAAATTCGAGCCCATCACGCAGAAGGAGTATTACCAGTTTCAGGCGATCCTGTTTCCTGCATTCAATCCCCAGCTCTGGGTCAACCCCCAGGA
>JAGQQS010001175.1 GCA_020426105.1 Planctomycetaceae bacterium | reverse complement strand
GGTTCCGCCTCGCACGCCGCCACCGGCCATGAGATTGGTATAGCAGTGAGCCCAGTGATCTCGACCGTCCGTCGCGTTGATTTTTGGAGTTCGTCCAAACTCCCCGGCAACGGTCACCAGCGTCTCGTCCAGCAGGCCGCGATCGTCGAGATCTTCGAGGAGGGCAGAGAATGAGCGATCGAATGACGGTGTGCAGTACTGGTGCGTTAACTGTTGTCTGCCAGTTAACTGGCCGTCAATACCGCACACATCACTGGCCACACCATGGTTATCCCACAAATTGAACTGGCAGCCTTTCGTGTCGAAAAACGTCCAGAAGACATTCACAAATCTCACACCGGCTTCTACCAGTCGGCGAGCCATTAGAAAACTCTGGCCGTATTCGTTGCGACCATATCGATCGCGAAGGGACACGGACTCCTGCCCAAGATCGAATGCGGTGCTTGTTGCGGCGTCCGACAGCAGTTGAAATGATTTGTCATAAAATCCGTCAAACTGATTCGTGGCTTTCTCCGGCAAGGCGCGACTCATGCGATGCAGCAGCTGGCGTCGAGCTGAGAGACGAGCATCGGAGACATCGTCCGTCAACTGAACGGAGTCCAGTTTCAGCGGAGCATCTGTCAGCGATCCTTTCGCTTCCTGATGGAACATCAGCGGATCGTAGGCGGGCCCCAGGAATCCGCCTGATTGCCCTTTGTAAATCGGGGAATTGGTAGTGAATGGTCGTGGCAACACAACCCAGGCCGGCAGGTCTCCGCTCTCTCCGAGCAACTTTTGCAGAATGCCGCCAACTCCGGGGTGATCCCTGCGTGAGACATAGAAATCAGTCAGGATCCGTGGTAGCTGAGCCATGAGTGTATGAGCAATGGCACCACTGTGGTCATTGTTGCTGTGTGTCATCGAACGGATCAACGCGAGCTTACCAGCGTGCCGCGCCACCTGTGGAATCAATTCGCCAAAATGCAGTCCGGGGACAGATGTTGAAATCGAATCAAAGTATGAACGAATGCCTGACGGAGCGTTGGGTTTCAAGTCCCACAAATCGGGCTGCGACGGACCTCCACAAAGAAAGATGGAAATGCATCGCTTCGCTGTCGGAGGATGAGACAGTACCGCGGACGACGATTCGACAGCCGTCACCGTTCGAGGAATGAGGAACGAACTGGCAGACAAGCTCCCTGTCACAAGAGCGGATCTGCGAGTGATGACGCGATGTGATTGTGGGAAGAGAGAGAGCACGCTGGTACTCCGGGATGTGAACGGACTAAGTTCGCTGATTGTCGGCTCTGATGGTGACCGAGTCAATGCTGCGATCTGTGTGCTGTGAACGGTCCGCAAATCGCGGCGAAAGCCTCAGCACGATTGCAAATAGCCTGACAGATTGTAAAATCCACAGCGAAGCTTAGAACGTCCGGACTTCAGAAGGGTGGCAGTGCGATGCACAGGCAAAGTTCTCCTGAGAAGCGGATTCGGGACGAATCCTATGACGATTCTGTTCAGTTGCTGTTCGCGAAGGATAACGCCGAATGGACACTGGAGTATCTTTTGCTGGGGGATCTTGCCGATCTGCTGAGTGAAGGATATGACGAGGAAAATCGCAAGTGGATTCTGGTTGTCCTCGAAGGATTGCTGGATGCCATTCCGGCTGAAAAAAGGCTGGAGCGTTTCCGTAAGCTGCGTGAAACGTATCCGGATTCTGCCGGGATACAGCATTCACTGCGGCAACTGGAATTTGAGCACGATGGAATGATTCTTCAGCTGAAACGGCTGCGAGACCGCGTTGCCTGGCGACTCTCACTGCTGGATGTAGTGGCCACGGAGGTCGTTCAGGATTTGAAACGGTGGCTGGTGACGTTTCAGAAATTTTGTCAGCGTGAACACCGACTGGAGTTTTTCGCAGAAGAGCGCGCCGGTCACGGGCAAAAATAAACGAGATACAAAATTACATGGCTGCCGTTCGAATTCTGCAACTCACGGACCTGCACGTGTTCAAGGATCCGGGAGTTCGTCTGAAGGGAATACCGACGCGGGAACTTCTGGAAGACGTTGTACGGCATATCATCGATTCGGGCCGGAATTTTGATCACGTCGTGGTGACAGGTGACCATACACACGATGAGATGCCCCAAAGTTATCAGGCGGTACGCACGATCCTGAGTCCATGGCTGGATCGTCTCTGGCAGGTTCCAGGAAATCACGACGATCGAACAGTGTTGCGGTCTGTCTTCGGTGATCGGATCAGGGGAAGCGGACAGGAGCAGATCAATTTTTCATTTAACGCCGGTGGCTGGCTGTGCCTTGGGATTGACACGCATGTGCCGGGGAGTGTTTCGGGGAAGATTGAACCCGACCAGATCAACTGGATTCGTCAACAGATTGATTTGGTGAATCCTGAGCGAGTTGCTCTGTTTCAGCATCATCCTCCTGTCGATGTCGGCAGTTTCTGGATGGATTCGATAGGCCTGGAAGGCAAAGAGCGGCTTCAGAATCTGTTTCTGGAAGAGCACCGCATCCAGCTTGTGTGCTGTGGTCATGTCCATCACGAGTTTCACGGTCACGCAGGCAATGCCCACATCTGCACGACACCTGCGACTGGCATTCAGTTCAGTCCTGCGGGCACCCAGGCAACTTTTGTGGCGGAACCGCCAGGCTACCGTGTGATTGAATTGACGGATGATGGTTTTTTCACGAATGTGTGCCGACTTCCTGTAACACGATTTTCACCAGACAACTGATTTTCACGGAGACATTGAATGCTGATTTTTGACGCGCACCTCGACCTGGCTCTGAATGGCGTCGACTGGAATCGCGACCTGCGTTGTGACGTGGCGGAATTGCGAGCGCAGGAGCAGGCGCTGGGGATGAAGGATCCCGGGCGCGGCGGCGCAACGTTAAGTCTGCCCGAAATGCTGCGCGGAGAGATCCGTCTGTGCCTGTCGACACTTCTGGCACGTCAGGAACGTGAAATTAATCATAGCTTCGGCTGGTCGTCGCCGGCCACATGTTACTCGATCGCACATGCGCATCTGGCCTGGCATCGGGCGATGGAACGCGCCGGATATCTGAAACCGATCCGTACAAAGAGTGACCTTGCATCGCATCTGCAGGCGTGTGAAAAGGACCTGTCACTGACGCCGCTGGGATTTATTCAGACGATGGAAGGTGCGGATCCGCTGCTGACACCTGACACGATCGATGAGTTTTATGAACACGGCCTGCGCGCCATCGGCCTGACGCATTATGGTCCCAACCGTTACGGTGGCGGCACCAACTCGGAAGTGGGCCTCGCCATTGATGCGATTCCGCTGCTGATGCGTATCGGTGAACTCGGCATAACGGTGGATGTGACTCATCTGTCGGACGTCGCGTTCTGGCAGGTGCTGGATCGGTTTGATGGCCGCATTCACGCCAGTCATCAGAACTCACGTCGCCTGGCACCCTGGCAGCGGCAGTATTCGGACGAACAATACAAAGCGGTGATCGAACGCAACGGAGTGATCGGTATCGCGTTTGATGTCATCATGTTGCAGCCTGGTTACGTACGTCACACCAGTGAGGTCACGGTTACGATTGAGCGTGCCGTAGAGAACATCGATATCGTATGTCAGCTGGCGGGCAACGCGCGGCATGTTGGCATCGGAAGTGACCTGGATGGTGGCTATGGTGTGGAACAGACTCCCTCTGATCTGGACCGCATTTCTGACCTGCAGCGGATTCCGGAACTACTCCGCAAACGTGGCTACGTTGATGCGGACATCGCGGGGATCATGCACGGCAACTGGTGTCGATTTTTCTCCGAAGTGCTGCCGGCATAAGCAGGCGTTCTGGCTCGCGGCGAGTGCAGGGGGGGGTAACGCGGACTTCCATTGGGCAGGATTCAGAAGATTGCTGTAAAGACATCCGAAAATGCATGAAGATTCGTTTTTCGCGGGTGGCGTATTTCATGATTCAATCGATGGCGGCCGCTCCGGCGCCGAAATCGAATTGACTCATGACCGCGTGCTTGCCGTCACGAAAGACGATCAACGCTTCTTCGTCAAATATTCCGAGTGTCAGGTATCTGTCGGGGGCTACAACGACCGGATGGTGTTCTGTCGTAACGAAGATCGCACCCTGACGATCTTCTGTGAGGACAAAAAATTCCCGGCGGCGTTGTCGTATGCCTCCGGTGGCATTCTGGAAGAGCAATTGCAGCAGGGACGCACGAAACTGCGGGCCGAAAACCGCCGCGGATACTGGCTGACGGCGGGATTTTTAGTTACCACTTTGCTGTGCCTTGTGGGTGCCTGGTACGGAATTCGGGCAGCGGGTGTTGC
>JAGQQS010001174.1 GCA_020426105.1 Planctomycetaceae bacterium | reverse complement strand
GGCTGTTGAACACGCCGGAACTCGCTCCGCTCGGTCCGGCCTACATCCATCGGACTACTGTTGACAGAGCACTACTGCTTCGTCAAAAAATGATTGGGGGTAGTGGACAAGGTGACGAGTCCTGTTCAGCCCAGCAATTGCAGGGACTCGTGGCCTCGTCCACTACGATTCATACCCTTTTTTGAATTCGACAGAGCACTACCGTTTTAGAAACAGACGCAGAGAGCCCAGTCGCTTGGCGGTCATTTGCCGGATGACTTACCGAAGAACGGATTGTCGTTCCACAGCCCCTGAAATGCAGCGTCACTCAGATAGTCCGGCAGAAGGCAGGTCTGACTGCCCCGACCATTGATGCATACGCGCAATTCATCACACTTCATGCCCATCAGTTCGGCAGCCGAACAGTCGAGCACTTCCGTCAATTGCTGAGCCATTCGGCCGTTGCTGATGCCGAATGCCTGCAGCACGGCGGCATTGTTGATCAGGGTTTCGTGACGATTCGGATAGTTAGCACGCACCTGTTCCAGGTCCTGCCAGAACGTCCACACCTGAAGGCCATACCCGCGCAGTAATGTGACTGCCTGTTCAAGGAGTGGCATGGTTCCCAGTTGAGCGCATTCGTCGAGTACAAACAGTGTCTGCCGATCAGGACATGTCTCCCGGCGAAGTACCGTGGTCATCAGTGCGGCAATCCACATTCGCAACAGTGATCTGTGCGACAACAGTTTGTCGGGAGGAATACACAGATAGATGGAAATCGGATGGCCATCGAGGAGATCCTGCAAATCGAATGTGGAAGATTCGAGGGTCTCTTCGACGCACTGCATATTGAGCGATTTTACCCAGCTCAATGCCGTGGCCAGCACCGACGGACGTGTATCGCGGTCGGGCAATTGCAGGAATGCGGCAATTTCGCGATGCGCCTGCGGGCATTTGACGGTTTTGGAATCCAGGAGAACGGCCAGTCCGTAAACGATGTCGTCTGCGTAGAGGTACTTCAACACTCGATTCAGATTTCGATCAGAATCATCAAATGCGGTGGCCACATGACAGATGAGTCCGAACATAAAAGCAGCTGCGGTATTGTCCCAGAATGCATCTTTTGAAAATGAATGGCCCGCCGCGAGCTGCCACGCCAGCATGCTTGCATCCGCATCGATAATTGTGTTCGGCAGCTTAAAGATGTCGAAGACATTGAAGCGATCTCCTTCACTTTTACCGCGAGTGGCGCGATGAAATGGATCCAGCACAACAACCTTTTGCCCCATTTTTCGTCGCTGATCGGCGGTCACCGCATAATTTTCGCCTTTAGGATCGATGACCACCACCGAGCCAGGATATCGCAACAGAGTCGGGATAATCATGCCCCGGCCTTTGCCGGCGCCTGTCGGAGCGAATGTCATCAGATGCGAATTGCCGTCGTACAGGACGGGAGAGGCCTCAGCGCTCGCTGCAATTTTTCGAGGTTTGTCGATCGATGACGGGTTCTGAAATCCGAACTGTTGTGATGGGCGCTTCTTTTTCCAGCCCAGAAGTAATCCATCAAAAGTGTTTTCCGAATCAGGCAAGAACATAGAGCAGTTCCTCAGGCAAAAACAATCGGGAATGGACGGCCCACGGGCCGCGTCACACAGGATTTTTCGTCGTTGTCCTGGCAACGCCGTCAGAACTCCTTCTGCTCATCGCGAGGAGGAGATGCAGTCCGACAGGCTGAGATCATGCTTTAGCCGAGTGCCGTTATTCCAGATGTGTCGGAATCGGGTTTGCGACTTTTTCGACAGAGTGTGCTTCTCACATCAAGTCGGTGTGTGTCGTCGCAATATTCGATGGTGTGGTGCTGATGAGCGCACCGTATCGTTGATATTTGCCGCAGGAAGCGTGACTTAAAAAAACTTTTTCAGGAAGCGCTTTCGCTCGAAGTGACACCACCATTAGACTGTCATCTTCATCAGTGCAACATTACGTTGCCGGATACGTCTCTGACTTGGATTCCCAGGATGGTCAGTAGCTCGCTGAATGTTGGTGAAATGCACTTATTGAAGGCCATCATCGAGATTCTGAACCAGAATCTTGGAAAGCCGATGATTCTGGATGAACTTGGCGAAGAGCTAAAAACGCGGGGCTTCAAGGTCGGCAAAGGCATGGTTCGCGTGATCGACGATCTGGAATTCAAGCTTGGAGGAAAGCCTGCGATCCGTAGTCTA